>DASUMN010000091.1:0-7556 GCA_036277675.1 Nitrospira sp.
TTTCCCTGAAAAGTCGGTACATGTCGCTGGGTATACTGACAACGTGGCGATCAAGAGCGCGTTGAAGAAGAAGTATCCGACGAACCAGGCGCTGTCGGATGCTCGGGCGGAGAGTGCGGCTCAAGCCTTGCGGGATGGTGGAGTGACCAGCAATCTGTCGGCGGCCGGCCATGGCGAGAGCAATCCGGTTGCCAGCAACAAGACGGCGGATGGCCGTGCCAAGAATCGCCGTGTCGAGGTCATCGTCAAGTAGCAGGCAGGGTTCGGCGGTTCTTCGCGTGATGAAGATCGGGGGCTCTTTCCAGTAGGGGAAGAGCCCCCCTGGATCAGCTTCACACCAGTCCCCCTTCATAATCCAAGATTCGTCAGCGACGGATGTGTGTCTGGACGCCTGCCCAAGGGTGGGAAAGGTGGACGTCTGCTGAGATGTGATGACATCACGCCCTCTTTGGAGATAGAGCGGCCAAACAATGGCAAACAGTGTCTTCGTGTCATGTCGTTGAGAACCCTGCCGCTGCTTTGACGGTGCGCGACTCGGCCTCGAGTTCGGCAATTCTTGCCTTCAACGGGCCAACCAGTTCCTCGACCTCCTCAAGCGAATATCGTGGTGTGATGTACTTCGGGCAGTTCCAGTCGAACGACACCACGTCGATAAAGACAATTCGCTCGACCCGTGCCCTCATGCCGGGGTTTGAGAGCTGTGCCGCAATGTCTGGATGCAATCTGGCGTCCTCAACCCTGGCATGGCCGAGGATTTTCAGCCTGGTCCGATTCGGATAATCCATGAGAAACAGAGACACGCGATCGTCCACAGACAAATTGCCGATGCTCAAGAGTTGCCGGTTCCCTTGATAGTCCGCAAAGACCAAGGTGGAGGGAGTGAGCAGGCGCAGAAATCCCTTGGGTCCTCCGCGATGCTGAACATAGGGCCAGCCGGTTTCGTTCACAGTTCCCAGGTAAAAACTCTCTCTGGCGGCGATAAACTCAGCTTCCCCTTCACCCAGGAGATCACGCTCAGGAGCACCCGTGATGTTCGCCGCATGCCCATAGTACTGGTGCTGCGCACGAAGGACCGACTCGGTCATCATTGTTTCGAGATAGTGCATCGCCATCGGCTCGTCCTCCAGTGAGCCGGCCTGTCAACGGATGCCCGTTGCCAGGCCGATCTTCCATCCGCTTGTTCGTTAGAACACCACCGTGTTCCAGCCCTCACTCACATACCGGCGCAAGCTCAAGAGGCCTGACGTTCCCGTCAGCGCATGGTCCTTCTTGAGGGGGACTCCGCACGATTCGACGCTTTCTTTTGCTCCAAAGACATCCGCGCAGCCGCAGGACGCGCCTTGCACGACATCGCGCACGGAATTGTAGAGTCCATTGGCCGGATGTGAGAGTTTGGACAGCTCCGCCGGCCAACGAGTGCCGGTGCCGTTGAAGACGACGGCGACTTCATCACCTTTCTGTTTGCACTCTGATGCCAAAGCCAGTGCATTAAAGACCCGCCCCAATGCCTCCTCCGAGCCGTTCTTCGGATCAGACATGATGACAATGGCCGCTTTCATAATTCCTCCTTTGAGATTGGTTGTGCGTTATAGATATAACTGTCTAAATCATATATTGAAGGTTATATCATGACGGACTAACTTGTCAACATGACATTAATTGGTTATAGATTGAAGAATGAAAAGGCAGTCGATGGGAATAGCGGGAGGCAAGTTTCTATTTGTAGGGAATCATCCGTGCTTGGATTTCCTCAACACTCAGATGATCGTGAATGGAGCGCCGACGGACATTCTGGAGAGTTTTGACGATTTCATCTCCTGGCTTGTCCAAGCCAATCTCTTGACCAAAGCTCAGGCCGGCGTTGCCGGAGCAGAACTGAACCACAAAGAGCGCACGTCATTGCTGGAGCAGGCGAAGACATTCCGGACCACATTGCGAGAACTTGCAGCGCGAATCGTCGGTCGTAAACCTATCCCTGTCTCAATCATCAGTGTCATCAACCAAGTCTTGTCCCAACGCCCTGGATACCCCCAGCTCATCCAAAAGAAAAGCGGGTTTGAGCAACGTTTCCACTCGGCTGCGGCTTCAGCGCACAACCTCCTCGTCCCTCTCGCGGAAGCCGCATGCGACTTGCTATGTCGGGCTGACTTTGCCCTGATCAAGAAATGCGGAAATCCCGCCTGCATTCTCTATTTTTACGACACAACCAAGAATCACACCCGGAACTGGTGCAGCATGCAGGTGTGCGGCAATCGGATGAAAGTGGCGGCTCATTACCGGAGAAACCGGAGCAAGCCGAGGCCGTAACCGGCAACGAGGAGGTTCATGCTCATGTTGGTGAAGATGACTCAACTGTACTGATCCCATGTATCGCATTGCTTGATCGCCCAGAACACGGCTTCCTTGAGTTTTTGGAGAATGGTATTGTCGGGATCGCGAATCGCCTGCAATTTCTTGTTGAGATCATAGAGCGGCTGGATCGACCGTTTGTCCGGAATTTTGCCGAGGGCCCACGCAACTTCTGTGAGCACCGCCCAATCGGTTTTTGAATCCTGAAGCTTCGCCAACAACGGCGGTACGACGGTCGCGTCGCCGCTGATGCCGCCGATCTGCCCCAGCCCCTTGGCCGCTGCTGCCTGGACTTCCAGTTGAGGTGCTGTGTTCATGATGTCGATGAGCAGCGGGATCCCCTCTTTGCCGAGATTGCCCATGGCCGCCAGGGCCTGTTTGGCAAGATCCCGGTCCTTCAATGCCGCTTTCAGTTTGGGCAGAGCTTCATCGGCCTGCATCTCACCCAGCAGGGAGATGATCTTGAGTTTCCTCGCCTGGCTCGTGTCCGTGGAGTCCAGCAGTTTGAGCAGGCGTTCCGTATGGCCCCATTCCGCCGCGAGAAGAAGGGGGAATTCGTCGTGTTCAAGTGCCTCCTTCAACTTGCCGAGCGCGTACGTGCCGGGGTCTGAGGCCTGGGCTGTGCGAGCGGCAGCCACCGCGTCTTCAAACTCCGTCCGGACCTCTTTCTGCCATTTCATCTTCATGCCGCCCAGCTGGTAGGTCAGCTGACAGGCTGGTCCTTTCCAGAGACGGGACGGAGCATCGGGAAGATCCGCATCGCCGCCGGTCGTGGTCCCCTCCCAAGTTTTGCGCTGTTCGCATTTAGCGCGAAATACAACATCGTAGGGTCGGGAGGCATCTTGCACGACCGTATACCCGATTTCGGTGAGACGGCGGCTGGCGATCTCGACGATGGCCCCCGCATTGGTCCCACCTGTATCGGTGAGCACCAGGGCGTCCACCAGCACCGTCTGGATTTTTTCTAGCTGGACTCGCTGCTCAGGCGTGAACTGTTCCCGATGGGCTGAAGCGGGCGAAGCCGGCTGGAAGAATAACCAGAGGAACAGCACGGCGGATAAGGTTGGTGATCGTCGCATCATGGATTTCCCGATCCTCATTCCTCCGCGGATATTATACCCTCGGACAAGGACAGGGGACCCACAAACCGCGAAATTCGCGTGCCGACCAGCCTGTCGTCATATTGACAGTCTCCATCGCCCGATGATAGGTTCAAACGCTCATTTTCATGCATGTGCGCATGAGGGTGTGGTTTGTCTCAAGATAGGGTACGTGGATTTCGACAGTGATTAAGACAGCGGTTGCGCGACGTTACGCACAGGCACTCTTCGAGCTTCTCGATCAATCCAACATCGAAGTGACTCGGGAGACTCTCAACGGTCTGGGCCAGGCCGTGAAGGATTCGCCATCTCTTCGCCATGTGGTGGTTTCGCCTGCCTTTGGCGTGGACGAGAAGATTGCCGTGCTCACCGAGCTGGGTAATCGGTTCGGTTGCCCGCCGGTCGGTAAAGCGTTTCTCGGCCAGCTGGTGAAAAAGAATCGTGTATCTTTTTTGCCGGACATCGCGGACGCATTCGGACAACTTGTCGATCAGGCAAAAGGCACCCAGCACGTGACCGTCTCGTCCGCAACCGCGTTGCCGCAGGCCGAGCAAGACCGAATCAGAGCGCGTTTGCGCGAGACGCTCAAGCGCGAAGTTGATGTGACGTTCCAAACCGATTCAGGCCACCTCGCCGGTGTGCGGATTCATGTCGGCAGCACCGTCGTCGACAGCACCGTACGGGGACGCTTGAATGCCATACAATCGTTGCTGACACGAGATTAGTGAAGGAGTCGTCATGCAGATCAGGGCAGAAGAAATCAGTGCGATCATCAAGGAAAAGATCAAAGGCTTCGACAAGCAAGTTGATGTCAAAGAGACGGGTTCCGTCATTCAGGTCGGGGACGGGATCGCCAAAGTCTACGGACTCGATGGGGCCATGGCCGGTGAGATGCTGGAGTTTCCCGGTGGCCTCTACGGTATTGCGCTGAACCTCGAGGAAGACAATGTCGGCGCCGTATTGATGGGCGAGGATGTCGGGATCAAGGAAGGCGATCCGGTCAAGCGCACAGGCCGTATCGCGGAAATTCCGGTCGGCGAAGCGCTCGTCGGCCGCGTCGTGAATGCTATCGGCCAGCCGATCGACGGCAAGGGCCCGATCAAGTCGGAGCATTCTTCCCGTATCGAAGTCGTGGCCCCGGGCGTGAACACGCGCCAATCCGTTCGCGAACCGCTGCAGACCGGCATTAAGGCCATCGACGCGATGATTCCCATCGGCCGCGGCCAGCGTGAGTTGATCATTGGCGACCGGCAGACTGGGAAGACCGCGATTGCGGTCGATACGATCATCAACCAAAAGGGCTTGAACGTCTTCTGCATTTACGTGGCCGTCGGTCAGAAGCGGTCGACGGTCGCCCGCGTGGTGAAGACTCTCGAAGAAAACCATGCGATGGAATACAGCATGGTGGTCTCAGCCAGCGCCAGTGACCCCGCTCCGATGCAGTTCCTGGCACCGTTCGCCGGTGCCGCCATCGGCGAGTACTTCCGCGACAACGGCAAGCACGCGCTGATTGTCTACGACGATTTGTCAAAGCACGCGGTGGCCTATCGCCAGCTCTCGTTGTTGCTCCGCCGTCCGCCGGGCCGAGAAGCCTATCCGGGCGACGTGTTTTATCTGCACTCCCGGTTGCTGGAGCGTGCGGCCAAGCTGAGCGATAAACTGGGCGGCGGCAGCCTCACGGCGCTGCCCATCATCGAAACACAAGCCGGCGACGTGTCGGCCTACATTCCGACGAACGTCATTTCAATTACGGACGGCCAGATTTATCTCGGCAGCGATTTGTTCTATTCCGGTATCCGGCCCGCGATTAACGTCGGTCTGTCGGTCTCCCGCGTCGGCGGATCGGCGCAGATCAAGACGATGAAGCAAGTGGCCGGTACTCTTCGGTTGGACTTGGCCCAGTATCGTGAGATGGCCGCCTTCGCTCAGTTCGGCAGCGAACTCGACAAGGCGACGCAGATGCAGCTGGCGCGCGGTGTGCGCATGGTTGAGCTCTTGAAACAGGGCCAGTACAAACCAATGCCGGTGGCCGACCAGGTACTTTCGATCTACGCGGGCACGCAGGGTTACCTGGATGATGTGCCCGTGGACAAGGTGCAGCAGTTTGAAGGCGATCTGCTCCACTATATCCAGCAGAACCATCCGGAATTAAAAAAAGAGATTACCACCATCGGGAAAATTGACGACAAGGTCGGCGGTCGTTTGAAAGAGATCATTTCGACCTTCAAGCAAAAGATGGGGTACGGAGCGAAGTAACGACGCACGTATGGCCGTCTCTCGTGAAGCGTGAAGCGTCCGAACGCGAGATACGAGCGACGAACGACGAGATACGAAGAACATGCCGAGTTTACAATCCTTGCGCCGAAAAATTTCGGCCTTCAAAAATACGCAGAAAATCACCAAGGCCATGAAGATGGTGGCCGCGGCAAAGCTCAAGCGGTCACAGGATCGCATTCTGGCCGCCCGTCCCTACGCACACAAAATGCGGGGGGTATTGAGCAATCTGAGCCAGCGAGTGAACCGCACGGCCCATCCGCTGTTGCAGAAACGGGACGGCAAGAAGGTCGAAGTGCTGGTCGTCACCAGCGACCGAGGGCTGTGCGGCGGGTTCAACGGCAATATCGTGCGGAAGAGCGCCGAGTTCGTGCGGCAGTGTGAAGCGCAGGGGCTCACGGTGAATCTCAGCATCGTCGGGCGTAAGGGCCGCGACTATTTCAGGCGCCGGACTTGGCTGATTCGACAAGAATGGGCCGGCGTGTTTGACAAGCTTAGTTTCGAACATGCCATCGACATCGGCGGCGACCTGACTGACAACTTCGTCAAGGGTACCTTCGACGAGCTCTACGTGGTCTATAACGAGTTCAAATCCGCCATTCAACAACGGGTGATCGTCGAAAAGCTGTTTCCGGTCGATACTGCTGTGGAATTCGGCGCGGCACAGGCCGCAACGGCGTCCTCCGGGGCGTATCTCTATGAGCCGGGCGAAGCGGAGCTATTGAACGCGCTGGTGCCGAAACATTTCCAAGTGCAGGCCTACCGGATTCTGCTGGAGTCCGCGGCGGCTGAACACGGCGCCCGCATGGCGGCCATGGATGGGGCGACACGGAATGCCGGCCAGCTCATCAAGAAAACGACGTTGTATTACAACAAGACCCGGCAGGCAGCGATCACGAAAGAACTGATGGATATCGTCGGAGGCGCGGAAGCGCTCAAATGAGCCGTAAAACGTGAATCGTTAACCGTTAAACGAAAAGTAAGGGCTGAAGAGCGAAGGAAGCACGAATAACGATTAACGATTAACGAATAACAAGGTATAGGAGCCATATGAGTACTGGGAAAGTCATTCAAGTCATCGGACCGGTCGTGGACGTGGAATTTCCTCCCGGCCAACTGCCCAATATCTATAACGCGCTCAAGGTGACCCAAGAAGAGAACAAGGCTGCCGGCAGACCGGCCGTGCGCATCACGCTCGAAGTGGCGTCGCACCTGGGGGAAAACCGCGTCCGCAGCATCGCGATGTCAACGACCGATGGTCTGACGCGGGGGATGGATGTGCAGGATACCGGAGCTCCGATCTCCGTGCCGGTAGGCCGTGAAACGCTCGGTCGCCTCATCAACGTGCTCGGCGAGCCGGTCGATGAACGGGGCCCGATCAAGTCGAAGAAGACGTACCCGATTCACCGGCCCGCTCCCACACTCGAAGATCAGGAAACCAAGACGGAGGTGCTGGAGACCGGTATCAAGGTTGTGGACCTCTTGGAACCCTACAGCAAGGGCGGCAAGGTCGGATTATTCGGTGGTGCCGGCGTCGGCAAGACCGTCATCATCATGGAGCTCATCAACAATATTGCCTTGCATCACGGCGGATTCTCCGTATTCGCCGGTGTCGGCGAGCGAACTCGCGAAGGCAACGACCTCTGGCATGAAATGCAGGAGTCGAAGGTCATTGACCCAGACGATTTCACCAAATCAAAAGCCGCGCTGGTCTATGGCCAGATGAACGAGCCGCCAGGCGCCCGTCTTCGCGTCGCGTTGACCGGTTTAGCTGTCGCTGAATTCTTCCGCGACGAGGAAAACCAGGACGTGCTGCTCTTCGTGGATAATATC
>DASUMN010000092.1:0-3860 GCA_036277675.1 Nitrospira sp.
ATCGCTTAAGAGATCCCCAAGTTTGATCGTGCGTCGGCGCTTTCTTTTGGTCGAGGGTTTGTTCTCGATTTTTGGCCAGGCGGGCCAGTACGCGATCTTCTTCTGCATCCCAATTCACGAATCGGTTTGAGAATAGCATAACAACTCCTCCCTGCCTGAGGCGATTGTTGTAAGCTATTTTACGGCTCGTTTTGGGCCGACGAACGGTAAACACGAGAGAGAATGAACCCGGCCAGGACTGAAATGAGAAGCCCAAACCCGATCTGCGCGTCGAAGCTCACCGGGCCGATATAGATCTTGTACAGTTGCAACAGCACAACAGGAAGACCCACCGCCAGGGCGAGCGCGATCATGTGCCGTCGTAGGTAGATCGGTTCGCCTGGTTTGCGTCCACCCCTTCCCAATTTCATCACTCCTCGATCGTCGAAATATCTCCTGGGTCTTGCCCGAGCTCTTTTGCTTTCAGCACACGGCGCATAATCTTGCCGGATCGAGTTTTCGGAAGTGAAGGCACGATATCGATCTCGGACGGGACGCCGATCTTGCCCAATTCTTTCAAGACTTGATCCTTGATCGACTTGATCAGCGCCGGGCTTTCCGTTTCTCCCTGTTTCAAGATGATGAAGGCCTTGATGGATTCGCCGACGGTTTTGTGCGGTTTGCCGATGACGGCTGCCTCCGCAACGGCGGGATGGCTGACCAAGGCGCTTTCCACTTCAGCAGTGCCCAGCCGGTTCCCTGCGACCTTGATGACGTCGTCGGCTCGGCCCATGAACCACATGTAGCCATCCGCGTCCTTATGGCACACATCACCCGCGGCGTAGCAATTGGGAATCGTGTTCCAGTAGGTCTTGTACCGCTCCGGATCTTTGTAGATGGTACGCATCATAGAGGGCCAGGGTTTCTTGATCACAGCGAAGCCGCCGGCGTTGGCGGGCAGGCTGTTACCTTCCCGGTCCACGACGTCCGCTTCGATGCCTAAGAATGGCCGCGTGGCGGAACCGGGTTTGAGCGGGACGGTCGGCAGGGGAGTGATGAGAATGGCGCCGGTCTCCGTCTGCCACCAGGTGTCCATGATGGGTTTATCCCCGCCCGTCACCCGGTGATACCACTCCCAGGCTTCCGGATTGATCGGTTCACCGACGCTGCCCAGGATGCGCAGCGATGAGAGGTCGAACTTTGAGGGCCACTCTTCACCGTAGCGCATAAGCAGGCGAATCGCGGTCGGAGTGGTGTAAAAGATCGAGACGCCGTACCGCTCGATCAAGTCCCACCAGCGGCCGGGGGTCGGATAATCCGGCTTGCCTTCCGCGGTCAAGATTGTCGCGCCGGTGAGGAGCGGGCCGTAGACGATGTAGCTGTGGCCGGTGACCCAGCCGGGATCGGCCACGCAGAAGTACACGTCGTTGTCTTTCATGTCGAATACATACTTCGTGGTCGTATAAGTGCCGACCATGTACCCGCCGTGGACGTGAACGACACCCTTCGGCTTGCCGGTTGTGCCTGACGTATACAGGATGTACAGGGGCGTTTCGGAGTCCAGCCGTTCTGCTTCGCAAACGGCCCGTTCGCGTTTCATCCAGTCCTTCCAATCGATTTCCTTCGGTGCGGACAAGGGCTGCGCTGGAGTCTGACGGCGCACGACCACCACGTGATTGACGGTAGGACAGGTCTTCATCGCTTCATCCACGACCGGCTTTAACTGGATGATCTTGCCCCGATCGAACCCGACATCAGCGGTAATGACCACCTTGGCCTCGGCATCATGAATGCGGCTGGCGAGGGCCGGTGCGCTGAAACCCGAATACACGACACTGTGAATAACGCCGATTCTGGCGCACGCCAACATGGCGATAACCTGTTCGGGAATTTTGGGAAGATAGATGGTGACCCGATCACCCTTGGCTAAGCCAAGCTTCTTCAAGGCATTGGCACAGCGATTGACCTGTCGGTACAGCTCTCCATACGTGAAGACTCGTTCTTGATCGTTTTCACCCACCCAAATCAACGCGACTTTGTTCTTGCGCCAGGTGTTGACATGCCGGTCCAGGCAATTGTAAGCGATGTTGCAGGTCGCGCCGACAAACCATTTGGCCCAGGGGTAGTTCCAATCAAGGACTTTGTTCCAGGGGGAGAACCACTCCAGTTCCTTGGCGGCGGTGCTCCAAAATTCTTCGGGATCGGCAATGGACTTCTTGTACTCGGACTCGTAGTCTTTGATGTAGGCGTCCGCGATGGTTTTTGGGGTTGGCCGGTACGTTCGGCTTTCCTTCAACAGGGTTTCGATCTGTTCGCTCATAGACAGTGCCTCCTCCTTTGCGGAGCCTGATGATCCGATGGGCCATTATGGAGAAAGCCCGAAGCGCCTGCAAGAATCCGGTGCATATTTTCTGGTCGTGGTCGAGAGTGGCTCGTCAGCGGATTTCTTGACAGCCATCGAAGGCCGACGGTAGGCTCACTCGGAACTGATGGGCGTCATCATATGAAACGATTCCTGCATAGGCTTGGGGTTGCCGTGCTTGTCGTGGGCTGCGCATCGGGCGTGGTGCCCGACGGTGCCTGTCCGACCGCACATGCGCAGCTGGGAAAGCCGGAAGGTCTCTATTATAAGTCCTGGGCGATCGTGATCGGGATCGAGAGCTATATTGTGGCGCCGCCCATTCAGGGGGCCGTCAACGATGCCAAACAAGTGGCACAGGCGTTTCGGAAGCTGGGGTTCGATGAAGTGGTCGAGATGTATGACAAGGATGCGGTCTCTCGCCGGTTGCATCAAGTCTTGAACGATATCTTGCCAAGAAAAGTCGGCCGCATGGATCGGTTGGTGATTTTTTATGCGGGCCATGCAGGCGCGGCACCAGATGCCGAGGGAGAAGATCGAAGCTATCTCGTGCCGCTGGACGCACAGCTCAATAACCCGGCGAAAGCCGTGACCGTCGAGCAGCTTAAGGAATTTACCAGGCGGTCTGCGTCGAAACACACTCTTCTGATTTTCGATGCGCCGGTGTTCGGATGGGAGCTGACGGCGGCTCAACCGCTCTCGCCGGAAGGCCGGCTGGAGCCGGAAGGCGAGATGGACCGTCGTGCAACACAAGTAATAAGCGCAGCCGGCAAGGGCGAGTCCTCGTCCCGTTCCAATGGAAAAAGTGTCTTTGTGCAAGCGTTGCTGGCCGGACTCGCAGGTGCAGCCGATATGGACAAGAATGGGTGGTTGATGGCTTCCGAATTGGGAGCATACCTGATGCAACAGGTGCAGGAAGATTCCAAGGGGAAGCAGCATCCGGCCAGTGTGCGGATTGACGGCGACGGGGATACGGTGCTGGTCGAAGGTCGGTCGGCTGTCACTGAAGCGGATCGTGCCGGCAAGGCATCACCCTAACTTTTCTCTCCCCCTTTCAGATACCCGAGTCCAATTTTCACCGCCCGACGGGTGATTTCCGCCCAACGTGCTTGCGGATAGGCGGCTAAGATGGCGGCAATATTCGGATCTTGGACGTCAAGATTGGCGATGGTGATGATGCCATCCTGAATCTGAATGTCGGCCATACGTATGTTCTCCTTCCTTATCCTTGCCGCGATAGGGTCATGAATGATTGAGGCATGAGAACATTCTCATGTTCCTCAACGATGACGGTGCGTTTCGTTGACGGAAGTAGGCACGCATGTTAGCATGATTTCGCAATTGCTTCGCAACGCTTTTCAGAGCAACAGCACAACGGTTTCTGACGAAGGAGGATCATATGACGGGGTCGCAAGCGATGGGAACTCGGGTGATTGGGAGCGGTCTCGCTGTGCTTCTTCTCGTAGGGCTCGCGGCCTGTGGCGGTCCTCCGAAGTGGGTAGAAAGAGGCTCTGGGTATATG
>DASUMN010000093.1:0-3532 GCA_036277675.1 Nitrospira sp.
TGATCTTGCCCTCAAGCAGCTTGTAATCGTCGAAGTAAAGAAATTTCGGCAGCGCCGGCGACAGGTAGGTGTGCCAGATATAGCCGTCCATGATCCCCCAACCGCTTGACTTCATGGCCCGAGCGCGCCACTGCGCGGCAAAGACGGCCAGCACGCTATCGGCCGGAAGACTGCGTTCTTCAATCTTGGACAACACATCAGCGAGCGTCGCAGCGCCGGCGAAGATTTCTTCCTTGTGCTCCACGTCGCCAAGCGACCTGGAGAACGCGGCCAACGCCGCCTTCTCGTCCACCTCAAAGTCGATGGAGTTTGTGTTGGCGATGGTCGTGTCGCGTGCGAACGTGCTGCCGGCGGCGATCACTTCTGCCCCGCCGAATAGGTCTTTGTTGATCTTGTCGGCCAGCACCTGTTCGATGCGGAAGGTGAGGCGCACCACCTTCTGGTAATTCTTGGCCGCATGCTCCGGCCGGTAGCGCACCAGATCTTTGCGCGGGTAGTCGGCGACGTAGTCGTACTTCGCGCTGCCGAGCGGCAAGGCCTTGTGCAGGGCCTCAAGAAACGCGGTCTTGCCGGACTCATTTTTTCCGACCAGCACCGTCACGGTGTCGGCTAGTTCGACCGGCGTCGAGTCGTCAATCGACTTGTACTTCCAGACTTGCGCTTTGATCAGTGTGAGCACGATGCCTCCTGCGATATAGGAGTTGCCGACAAGGTTTGATCTGGCTTCGGGCGCAAAATGGTGTCAGGAACCAATTAAAAGTTCAAGTGGGGGCTCCAAGTTTCAGAGCGACTGGTCCAGGGGGAATAGGGCCTCCACTGAGGCTCAGCCGAGAAGGAAATCTGGAGTTTTCTGAGAGGCTGTGGTCAGCAGACGCCGCGAAAGAAATATCAGAAGGCTTCTACTCAGATAACCCCGTCGGCCGAACGAGACTGCCGGTACAGGTTTTGTCCTATTCCATTAGCAATCCCCAGAAATACACCGTAGCGAATCGTCCCTCTGCATCCACGCCTTTTCCCCAGATCAATGGCTCGTAAGGCATGTTTGCGCTATCATTCGAGGCTGTACAAGACTCCTCGAAGCGAAGGTCAAGGCGTAACCGCATGCTGGTTACGTACCTATTGCACTAGTTGATATCTCAGCTCAACGATCATGCCCAAGCCTGTCATCTCGCCTGTCTATGCTTCGCAAATCAACCGGGCCTTACAATCCGCTCGTGCATGTGCACTCTTGGAACGAGGTGACGGTCAGAGGTACAAGGTGCTCGATGCCATCGTGAAAACCCAGGTGCGAGTCGGTGATTGGGAAGGTGCCTATCGGGAAGTCATCAGCGGTGAAGGAGCCGCCACGGGAGAGACCGACGTGTTCCAAACGTGGATGTTGTCCACCATGGCGTTGGCGCAAGCCTCTCTCGGTGATGGACCCGGTGCGCTCAGTACGATTCGGCAGGGTCTTGGGTTGGGACTTTGTGCTTCACACTTTTTCGACACGTTTTGCGGGATTGCCAGAATCGCGGGGGAAAATGCTGACGACATGACAGCTCATGAGGCTGTCGGTCTGGCCGAACAAGCGTTCACTGCACATCCTGTCAACGGGAAGACTGAGGCTGGACGTTCTGTGGATTATAGGCGAGTGACCTCCCTTGCTGAAGCGCAGGCCAGAGTGGGCAGGAGGGACCAAGCGGACCAGACGATCCAGTCCGCCCTCGACCTGGTTACGTCAAAGTCATTCGATGGCTATTGTCGCCGCCAAGAAGTGGTCGACGGGGCATACAGTCATATTGCCTCGGTTCAAGCACGCATTGGTGACCTGCCAGGAGCCTTGAACACTTTGGGGAAGATGAGCGATCACGGAGGCATCGAGAGTGGGATGTCGATGATTGCTTCGGTGCTCGCAAGCAAGGGGGACATCCCGGGAGCACTATCATTCGTGGCACAGATCAAGGAGGTTGAACCAAAGACGGGGGCGCTGATCGCCATCGCGGAGGCTCAAGCCAGACATGGCGATCCTCTAGGGGCACAGGCGACCCTCGCTTGGATTGAACGGAGGGAGCTCAGCCCTGATACAGGCTGGCGCTTTTACTCTGCATTGGCTCAGGTGCAACGTGATCGAGACAATGCACCACCTGTTCTTGCGAAGATTCTCCGCGACGTGAACCAGACGCACTCCCCCTGGGAGCCAAAGATTGTCTATGAGACCGTGGGCGAAGCCTATGCGGCTATAGGACTGGTAGAGGAGGCTCTGAGGATATTCGAGCGGATCTCCAGTCGGCATGCCACGCATGGGGATGACGTGTTTCCTCCTGGATTGGGGCTGGTGAGGGAAATTACTAAGGCGAACACGGTCGCAGGCAATGTGGAGGTGGCCGAGGCATGGATTCAAACGCTGCCGTCAACGCGTCAGCAATGTTATGCGTGGTTGGGAATCGTAGATGGATGCATCGCCCTCTCCTAAGCAGGGCGAATCAGGGGCGAGCTGCTTTTAGTACTGAATCGTGTCAATTGTATAGGAGACTGAGAAATGGGAAGATCCTACTTTGTCGAGACCACCTCGTCTACCAGAGGACGGGCGTATAGACCACGCGTTGGCTGGAAGGGATGAGCACGTAGGTAGGCGACATAGCAATACTAAGACGGGGATAGCTGAGAGTACTAGCGTGCGACAACATTGCGCCGTTTCGGCGCAGCTTTATAGGAGCACGCGGTCTCCTCATAATCAGACCAATCAGCTGGAAAGACCGCAACGCATTATGGCGCTACCGGAGTGCTCGCCCTTCGTCAGCCAAGACCTACTTTACCTGGCTGAGTCCGGAAGGGTCGCTCCGGAGGGCGAGGCCGCTACTAACCCTGGCATCCTTCAGAGAGGATAAAAGAACCGGGACAGGCACCTCGCCGACCTGTGGTCAGGCGGGAGCCAGTCCCCTTATTTTGCTGATTGCTTTGCGGATTTTCCGGCTTGGAGATACTTGTCGATGCCGGCCGCCATCTTGCGGCCTTCTGAGATCGCCCAGACGATGAGGGAGGCGCCGCGTTTGGTGTCGCCGCCGGCGAAGACGCCGTCAAGGTTGGTCATGAAGTTGTCGTCCACCGCCACCGCGCCGCGTTGATCGTACTTCACGCCGAGGCTGTCGAGCAGACCGTTTTTCACAGGACCGGTAAAGCCCATCGCAAGCAGCACGAGATCCACATTCATCTCGAAGTCGGTATTCGGAACCGGCGCGAACTTTCCGGCCTCGAACGCCACGCGATGCGCATGCAGCTTGGTGACGTGGCCGTCGTGGCCGGTGAACTTCGTCGTCGACACGCTCCACTGCCGGTCGCAACCTTCTTCGTGCGCATGGGACGTGCGGAGCTGCATCGGCCAGAGCGGCCAGGGAGTCGAACTAGCCCGGGTCGGCGGCGGCTCCGGCAGCAATTCAAACTGGTGCGCTTCGGCGCAACCTTGCCGGTGAGCGGTACCCAGACAATCCGACCCGGTATCGCCGCCGCCGATGATGACGACGCGCTTTCCCTTGGCCGTGATCGGCTCATCCGT
>DASUMN010000094.1:0-17468 GCA_036277675.1 Nitrospira sp.
ATGGACTTCATGAATGCGCTGGAAGACACGGTCGCGCAGCAACTGCAGAAAGTTCTGGAGCCGGCCTTCGGCAACCAGGCCGACCAGATGGAAATCGTCCTGACGATCGGTACCGCTGTGGCGGAGAGCCGACAGATCTATGAGCCCTACAAGTTTCTCGTGACCGAGGAGTCACAATCCAAGAATGAGATGTTCCGCGACTTCGGCACCAGGATCGCCACCGCACTAGGCGCGTCAGGCAACACCCAGCTCAGTTCCGCCGCCACCCTCTGCGCCAGCGCGGTCGTGCCCGCCATCAGCGCAGTACTTCAGGGGCAAACACCGCCTGATGCCTCTGCCCAGCCGGCGACCGCAGCGGTGAGCGAACAACCGGACAACCACGGCGCCACCGGTCAAGAGATCAAACTCGTCAGCATGATGTCGAACGTCTCCGGTGAAGAAATCGAAACACGATGGGGCTTCCATCCACGATTCCGCGAAGATCTGACGCCGGCTGAACTCCAACAACTGACCAAGCTCCTGAACCGAGTTGCAAAAATCGTTGGCGAACGGTACGCCGCCGTGGCATTCTCCGAAGAGTGGGCCTCGTGGCACAAGGCAGGCCACGCCTGACCGGCATCGGACCAAGCGTGTACCCGCCTCTCCACTCCATACTCAATCATCCCATTCCTCGAAGGAGCCGACGTGGATACTGTGATCTCGGTAAACGGTTCTCCGGTTGATCTTCCTCCAAGCCTCAGCCGCCTGTCCGAACTCGCCCACAATTTGTGGTGGAGCTGGACACCGGAAGCACGGCAATTGTTTGAAACGATCGATCCGACCTTGTGGTGGTTCACACATCATAACCCCGTCAAACTGCTGGCTGACGTGAGACCGGACCGGCTGGCTCACCTGGCGGAAGACCCGTCGTTTCTCCGGCAGTATTCGGCGGTGTTCCGCCTATTCGATGAATATTCCGCGAACAAAAAAAGCTGGTTTGGCGCTCAACGCCCCGACATGGCGAAAACCACCATCGCCTACTTCTCCGCAGAGTTCGGCCTGCATACGTCCGTCCCCATTTATAGCGGCGGCTTGGGGATCTTGGCCGGCGACCATTGCAAGGAGGCCAGCGACCTAGGGGTTCCGCTGATCGGTATCGGGTTCATGTACCCGCAGGGATACTTCCGCCAGCGCCTGACCCTGGAAGGATGGCAGGAAGCAGCCTATGCGCCGTTCAACCGAGAAGAATCTCCCATCCAGCCGGCACGGACTCCCTCTGGAGACATCTGCCGATTCACGGTGGAGATGGGCAGCCGCCATGTGACCGCCGCCGTCTGGAGGGTCTTGGTCGGTCGCGTGCCGCTGTTTCTCATCGATACGGACGTCCCCGAGAACAGTCCGGAGAATCGCGCCCTCTCTGCCCGGCTGTACGGCGGCGACCAAGAAATGCGCTTGTGCCAAGAAATCTTGCTGGGCATCGGCGGCGTGCGCATGCTGCGCGCATTAGGCATCGCTCCCTCGATCTGGCATGCCAACGAAGGCCATTCCGCCTTTCTCACGTTGGAGCGGCTGCGCGAGTTGGCTGCACAGGGAACGTCGCACGCTGAAGCAAGCGAAGTCGTCCGCCAAAGCACCGTGTTCACCACCCACACACCGGTACCGGCCGGCCACGACGTCTTTCCGCACCACCTGATGGACCGCTACTTCGCGGGCTATTGGGAACAGCTCGGTCTTTCACGAGACGAATTTCTCCAGCTGGGGGAGACGCCCGAGTCACGTGGTCACGGGTTCAATATGACTGCGTTGGTGATGCGGTTGTCGGCTCACGTGAACGGCGTCAGCCGTGAGCATGGCCGGGTCACGCGTAACATGTGGCGGCACTTCTGGCCGGGATTGCCAACTGAGCAAATTCCCATCCGTAGTGTAACAAACGGCATCCATGCGCCGACCTGGATCTCTCCGGAGCTCCACAATCTATACAGCAAGTCGCTCAGCCCCACCTGGACGAACAGCTGTGACGACCCCGCCATGTGGCAGCGGGTGATGGATATTCCAGACCATGAACTCTGGGCCATCCGTCAAACGATGAAACGGAAGCTGATGGGGTTTATCCGCGAACGAGCCAGAACCGGCTGGATGCAGGGACATCTCCAACCCACACAGGTGTTGAGTCGAGGCACGCTCCTCGACCCCGAGGCACTGACGATCGGGTTTGCCCGTCGATTCGCCACCTACAAGCGGGCGACGCTGCTGTTCCACGACCTTGAGCGTTTGAAACAACTGCTTCAAAACAGATGGAGGCCGGTCCAATTGGTTTTCGCGGGGAAAGCCCATCCGGCCGACGAGCCGGGTCGTTACTTCATTCACGAAGTCCTCTCGTTTTGCCAAGACCATAAGCTGGGCGGCCATATCGCCTTTCTCGAAGATTACGACATGCATGTGGCGAAGTTCCTCGTCCAGGGCGTCGACATCTGGCTCAACACACCGCGATTCCCCCTGGAGGCCAGCGGGACGAGCGGGATGAAAGCCGCGATCAACGGCGTGCTGAACCTGAGCGTCCTCGACGGCTGGTGGGCAGAAGGCTACAACGGCGCCAACGGCTGGGGCATCCAACCGTTGTCCGAGCAAGCGGATACCAAAGCCCAGGACCTCCACGATGTGGAACAGCTGTATCGCATCTTGGAGCAAGAAGCCGTCCCGCTGTACTACCAACGTGACCGCGATCGCATCCCACGCGGCTGGCTCCACATGGTCAAGGAATGCATCCGTACCGTCGCGCCGCAATTCTGCACGACCCGCATGGTGAAGGACTATGTGGGGATGCTGTATACCGCTGCAGCCCTGCGCGTGCCCTCGACATGGTAGGCCGACTCCGCGCATGGCTCGTGGGCGTCCTCGCCATACTGTGTCTTGGATGGCCCCCCGCCGTTCATGCCGCCGGTTCGTCATCCACCATCGAGTCTCAGGCCGGAGAACTCTTCAAGGCCGGTGATTACGCGGCGGTCACAGCGCTGTATCGTACCCTGCCGCCCCATACGCCCGCATCAAAACCATTCCTGCGCCTCTCGCTCTTGAGTTTTGTCCGTCTGGGACGGACCGACGAAGCACTCGCCATCTACACAAGACTGAACCTTCTCGGACAATCTCATGACACAGCGTTGCTTCGTCCATTGGCGCTGGCCGTCATCACCAGCCGTGTACGCGACCAAAAGGAACATGTGCGTATTGCTGCCTACACCGCCTTGGCGGAACTGGGTCTTCAAGAAACGGCTGCGATTCTCGAAGACGGCCTGCTGGATCCCTCGGTCCTTGTACGAGCTCGGGCCGCTGAGGCTATCGGAAAAGCCGGATTGGCTCTAAAATCCGGCGCCCTTCGGCGGGCTCTGAGCGATGCGATGCCCACCGTTCGTATCGCCGCCATGACTGCGCTGGCAGAAGCGCACGCCACCGACCTGATAACGCGCTTCACTGAGATCGCCCGCACCGACGAAGGTCCCGAATCGATTTTTGCCTCGGCCGCTCTCTATAAGATGGGGCAATCGGAACGATTGGCCGACATCACCGGGGCCGCCACATTGCCCGACGCCGACGTGCGCATGGCGGCGCTCGGCGTGTTGGGCCGCTTGAAGCGACCCTCCAGTCTGGCGGTCCTCAGTCAAGCCGTGTATGATCCAAACCCATCCGTGCGCGCATTTGCCGCAGGAGCACTCGGAGAATTCGGCTCACCCGGCGGAGTGGCGCCCTTGACCCATGCCATCGGAGACGAAGTCGCGATGGTTCGCAGTGTAGCCGCAGGCAGTTTGGGCCGGCTGGGTATTAAGGACAATCGGCCCTTGCTGCATGCCTTGACCAGAGATCCGAGCTGGCAGGTCCGGGCTGGGGCCGCGGAAGGGCTGCTCCGACTGGGAGACACGTCGGCCATCCAATTGGTCGGCGAACTCGCGCAGCATGCCGATCCGTCCATTCGGGGCGCCGCCGCCAAGGCACTGAGCCTTGTACCGGGAAAACAGGCCTCAACCATGCTGGAGGCTCTCTTGCACGACCAACAACCGCTTCCTCGCCTCATGGCCGCCATGGCGCTGGGAAAGCAGACCGGAGCTGTGCTGCCGTTGCTGATCGACGCCTTGCGAGATTCCGACGAAGCGGTCCGGATCGCCGCCGCAGGAAGCCTGATCCGGCAGCTGGACAGAACGCAGCCGCCGCAACCGCCTCGTTAACCGACAGACCACGATGGCCAAATTCATCTTCATGCTCTTGCTAATTGCCTGTTCGTTCGGGGCTGGGTACTATCTCGGACAGAAACCCATCGGGACGTTGCAGGCGAACGTGTCGGACCTGTCTAAGCGATTGGCCATCTCCGAGGAAACTATCGAAGGCTTTCAGCAGTCGGTGAAGAAGCTCTCAAAGGATGCGCTGGATGCCACGATGCGGATCGAACGGGATCTTCGCAGGCGCCAAGGGTTGCTGGAAGCCAAGTCGAAGCTGGTCCAGGCGAAGGCGGATATCCTGGACGGGAATCTCGCCGACGCCACAAAGGCACTCGCTGACGCGGTCACGGCCTTGGACCCCCCCGCCAAAGGAACACAGGACGATCCTTCGGCTGAGGCACTCTCGGACCTGACCGCCTCATTACGGCAGGCCCGTCTGGAAACGGCAATGGGCAAATCGGTATCGGTGAAGAAACTGCACGATTTGGAGCGCCGCTTGGATCAGCTGCTCAACAAATAGTCGGAAGGTCGCAGCCCGCTCTCACGCGGTCGCCGGCTGAGAAACCGACTGTTTCTTCCACTTCGCCAGGATGCGCTCCACCCTCATTCGGACGACCATATCGGGATCTTTCAGCAACGGCGTAATGGCGTGACGGCCCCGCTCGTCGCCGATCGACTCCAATGCCGCTGCCGCCGTCAAGCGTGTAAACCAATCCTTGTCTTCCAACATCTCAATGAGTGGCGCAATTGCTTGATCGTTCTTGATCCGGCCCAACGCCAGCACCGCACTCTTGCGAACCTGTTCGTCCTTGTCCCGAAGCGCGGCAATCAACAGGGGAATGGCCGGCTCGCCGAGTTCCACCAATGCCATGATGGCATCGTCCTTGAACTCATCGTTCCGGAGTTGGAGCATCAAGGGGGCAAGCACCCGCTCATCCCGAATCTTGCCCAGCGACAAGATCGCGTATTTGCGGACTTCCCAATCACGCAACAATTTGAGCAAGGTCTCGACCGCGGGGGATCCCACCTGCCCCATGGCTTCGACCGCCACTTCCCGGACCTGCCAGTCACCGTCCCGTAACGCCTTGGCCAAAGGGGCGACACACCGCTCATCCCCCATCTCGCCGAGTGTAATGACCGCCTCACGGCGCACCACCCAGTCCGGATCATTGAGGAGGTCGATCTGAATATCGATCTCATCCTTGACCCGCTCTTCTTCCAGGTCTCCGGCGCCTTCCACACCGGTCGGCACGTGGCCGACCTCCTGCTGTTCGGCTCGAGCGAGGTCTTCGGACAAGGAATCCGCCAGGGCATCACCCGCCAACGGAGCCGTCGGAAGCGCATCGCCAGGCCGGTCGGTTTGATTCGATTCCATAGATGGTCCTATCACACACGGGCACCGCTGATGAACTAGGTCGAAGCAGGGGCTGCCGCAGCCTTGCTGCCCGCCGCATGTTTCTTGCGGAGCGCAAGGGCTCGTCGTTTGAGTTGCTCCCGCTTCAGCCGCTTCCGGAGCGTCCGAAATGCCGCCGTCCCTTCCGAGGTCTTCCCTGCAACCCGCCGTTCCGCGACTCTTTTCTTCAATCGAGTTTCTTCAGACTCCGCTGACCGTTTGGGTGTTTTCTTCGCCATGCTATCGGCTCCTTTAGTGATGATCGATGACGATGATGAACAGACTGGCCCGTCGTGATTTCGACGGGCCAGTCTAGAGGAGAGGGTGTCTAGTGTCAACCGAGGAGGCAGCAGACCATACCGCTATATCAACACCAACGCCACATGCTCCCGATGAGCCGGGTCTGCGGCCAGAATTGCGGGGGCCAATTCCCACCAACGCTGCACCAAGACATCGTTGGGCAGCAGTCGATGGATGGACACCTTTGTAAAGTTTGACCGGTGGAACCTGTGCATCGGGGTAGCGATCAGCGATTGGTCCTCCAACCGATGGACCATAAGAGGGGGAGAGGCATACAAGGCCCCCTCCTCTGATTGAACAACGAATTCAGGCCGGTGATCACCAATGACCTCCAGTTGAATGACCGAGAGTCCCCCCTCCACCATCCCAAGCTGGGCCGCCGCAGCATGGGAAAGGTCGAGAATCCTTCCATTCACGTAGGGCCCCCGGTCGTTAATCCGTACCCGGACGTGTTTCCCATTCAACAGGTTGACCACCCGAACCATGCTGCCGAGCGGCAGGGTCCTATGGGCCGCCGTCATGGCTTCCATATCGAATACTTCTCCATTGGCTGCAAGTCGTCCGTGGAAGGGGATCCCATACCAAGAGGCCATCCCCCGCTCCTTGATCCCCACATCCAGATCACTCTCCCCCTTAGGAATCCAGGAGCATGCCTCCAGGGAGAGGCAGAAGACGACCAGGCCAAGCCGAAGGGTCAGATTCGATGAGAACCGATTGAAATCCCAGTAGTTGCTCATATATCTCTCGCCTCCCTCTGGGTCACTGAATCATCCACAAGTACATGACCCCAGGGTAACCAAGGCACGGGTGTTCAACAATACCGACTGCGTACCCTATTCCCCCTACCTTAGTGTGAAGGCGTGGAGCTCGGTCAGGAATGAGAGGCAGTACAAAAAAGCACGAAGAATCGACGGCAGAGTCAAACGGTGACGCTATATATATGGAGGAGGAGCCCCGAGTCAACTGCCTCTAGTCCTCCAGTGAATGATCGGTTGGGGGATACGGGACAGGTTAATATAGAAAACCCTGAAATTTCAGTCCTCTACGTCAATCCCTACAAATCGCTGTTGTATTGACTGCCCGAATCGGACTGAGTAAGATCCTCCGCACAGGCGATGTTCGCCAGGACTTGAGCAAGACCGCTATAGCGGTCGCATCCTCCATCCCTGATCGCCCTGACATCACACCCATGATTGACGTCCAGAACATTACCAAGCGGTACGGACATCATACGGCCATTGACCGGGTCACCTTCTCGGTTGCCAAGGGTGAGGTGCTGGCGTTTCTCGGTCCCAACGGCGCGGGCAAAACAACCACCATGCGGATTTTGACCTGTTTCATGCCGGCCACCGAAGGCCATGCGCAGGTGGCGGGGTTTGACTGTGCCGCTCAACCGATGGAAGTCAAACGACGAATCGGCTATCTGCCGGAAACCCCCCCGGTCTATCAAGAATTGACCGTAACAGAATATCTGACCTTTGTTGGCCGGCTCCGTGGGATGACCGGGCCCAATTTGACCTCGGCCCTGGACCAGTCCATCGGCCGGCTTGAGCTGGGGTCTGTCCGCCACCGTTTGATCGGAAATCTCTCACGCGGCTACCGCCAGCGTGTTGGACTCGCCCAAGCCCTTCTGCACGATCCTCCCGTATTGATCCTGGACGAACCGACAGTCGGGCTGGACCCGAAACAAATCATAGAGATCCGAGAATTAATCAAGAGCTTGGCCGGCTCTCATTCCGTCATCCTGAGTACCCACATCCTGCCGGAAGCCACCGCCGTCTGCCAGCGAGTGGTCATCATCAGTGGAGGCCGGATTGTGGCGGAAGATACCCCGGAGCAGTTATCGGCGAGGTTGCGGCAATCGGAGAAGATTTCTGTGACCCTGAAGTCTCCCCCCCAGGATTGCGAGACTACGCTCCGAGCTATTCCCGGTGTTCTTCATGTGTTTCCGGGGCAGAGCGACGGGACCTTCCTCATCGAATGCGCCTTGGGCCGAGACCTCCGAGACGATATCGCCCGATACATCGTGTCGAATCAGTGGGGCCTGTTGGAACTACGGACCATTTCCATGACACTGGAAGACGTGTTCCTCCGCCTCACCCGCCACGAAGAAGGTCTCCCCCAGTCTGTGGAAGCCGCCTCATGACACCGGTCCAAGCCGTCATCGCCAAGGAACTGCGCGGGTATTTCGTCTCTCCAATCGTGTACGTCGTCGGTTCGGTCTTTCTGCTCATCTTTGGGTTGCTGTCGTACCTCTACATCGTGTTCGCCGGAGCGCAAGCCATTCAACTCATGCAGATGCAGGGAGGCATGGCCCAGATCAATTTGAACGATCTGGTCTTCCGGAATCTCTTCGCCAGCATGCGTTTCGTGCTGTTGATCATCCTGCCGATCCTGACCATGCGGCTCTTCGCCGAAGAACGCAAACTCAGAACGTTTGAGTTCTTGATGACCTCCCCCATCCGTATCAACGACATCGTCGCAGGGAAATTCGTCAGCGCGCTCCTGATTTACTTCGGCCTGTTGGGCATCACCGGCCTCGTTCCGACGGTCTTGATGCTGTTCAGCGATTTCGACTGGGGCCCGGTCCTCACCGGCTATTTGGGTATGGCGCTCCTCGGCGCGCTCTTTCTGGCCGTCGGCCTGTTTGCGTCGGCGTTGACGGAGAATCAAATCGTCGCCGCGTTTGTCGGGTTCGGCACCTTGCTCACGATGTGGCTGGTCGCAGGACTCGGGGCCCTGCTCGGTGACACCACCATGGGTCACATCGTGTCCTACATCTCATTCATGGAGCATTACGACCGACTGGTGAACGGGCTCATCGACACGAGCGACCTCGTGTATTTTGCAAGCGGCCTGGCGCTCATGCTGTTTCTCACCCATCAGGTCGTCGACTCGGCACGCTGGAAATGAACGTCAAGTCGCTCCCATTCGGCATCATCGGCCTCGTCCTTGCCCTCGGAGGCGCGATCGGCTACAGCCTCCGTCCGGACCTGCTCTGGGCCGTGACCTTGGTGGAGCTGTCGGCCCTGATCTGTCTGATCGGGTTTTTCATCCTGCACTTCGACGCCGTCAAAGCGTTCTCCGGCCGCCGGACGACGAAGCTGGGCATCAACAGCCTCCTCATGGTCCTGCTGTTTGCCGCCATCCTCGGCATCGTAAACTTCCTGGCATCCCGGCACTCCGTTCGCTGGGATTGGTCGGAAAATCAGAATTACACGTTGGCGCCGCAAACCCATCGCGTCCTGCGCTCCCTCCCGCGCGAGGTCAAAATTACTGTGTTCACACGGGAGAAGGACCCCGGGTACCAGGCATACAAACAACGGCTGGAAAGTTACCGCCAAGCGTCCACCAAACTGGCGGTGGAGTTCATCGACCCCGAAAAACAGCCGAAGATCGCGCAAACCTATGGCATCTTCCGAAGCGACACGGCGGTGTTCGAGAGCAACGGCCAAACGATCAGAGTCATGGCCCCGTCGGAAGTCGAGCTGACCGGAGCCCTGCTGCGCATCTCTAAAGACGCAAAAAAACGTATCGTATTTGCCGAAGGCCACAGTGAGCGGAACTTAGAGGATAAAGAACGAAATGGCCTCTCAATAGCTAAAGAAGCGTTGATCCGGCAAGGCTATGAAGTCGGCACCGTTTCCCTGCTCCAGGAGGCCGCCGTGCCAAGCGACACCACCGTGCTGGTGCTTGCGGGCCCGCGCCGGGCCGTGACGACAGAGGAACAGGACCGCATCCGTGCCTACGTCGAGAAGGGCGGACATCTCTTGGCGCTCGTGGATCCCGACACCCAAACCGGCCTCGACCCCCTGCTTGCCCACTGGGGGCTCGGTCTCGGACCAGGCGTGCTGGTCGATCTGCAAGATCGGCTGGCAGCGGGAGATCTCACCGCCCTGCTGGTTCGCACCTTTACCGAACATGAGATCACGCAGGACCTGACCTCTGCGGTACTCTTCCCGCTCTCGCGCCACATCACGTTCGATGAACAAGTCGGCAAAGACTGGGACTATGTCCCGCTGGCCCGCACGTCGGCCAACAGCTGGGCCGAAACGAATATGCAAGGACGCGTCGTGAGCCTGAGTGAAACGGAAGACGTGAAGGGGCCGCTGCCCCTGGCTGCGGCGCTGTCGCCGAAGAAGGCACCGGAGGAAGGGGCAGCCCGACCGGCCATCGTCGTCATCGGTAATTCCACCTTTGTCACCAACGCCTATTTCAATTTCCCCGGCAACAGCGACTTTTTTCTGCACACCACGGGATGGCTTGCCGAAGAGCGTGACCTGATCGCCATCGCACCGAAGGAACCGGCCCTGCGGCCATTTACCCCCAATCCCTTGCAGGAACGGGCGCTGCTCTATGTGCAAGTAATCGCGCTTCCGCTCATGACGCTTGTGACCGGCATCATGGTGTGGAGAAAACGCCGGCGGCTGTAGTCTCTCTATGCGTTATTGGCCGACACTCCTCATGCTCATCATCCTGGCGGGGCTGGGAGGCTATCTCTATCTGGTGGAGATTCCCACCCAGCAGCAGGAAGTCAAACAAGAAACCGAACAGAAGAAACTCTTGATGGTTCCCGAAACCGCCATCACGGGACTGGCCATCACCACCACTCAAGGCCCCATCCAACTCAGCCGTGCCGAATCAGGGGTATGGGCGATCACAGCCCCCTTGCAAGCCGACGCCGATATTCGTGAAGTCCAGGCGCTCCTCCGAGCGCTGGTGACGGGGACGGTCAGCAGAACGGTCGCCGGCAAGTCCGACGCTCTCGCCCCCTTCGGACTGGATCAACCGGTGACGACCGTGACCGTAACGGCCGGAGCGCAACAAGAAAGCATCGCCATCGGCGACAGCGGCCCCCTGTCCAACACCTTGTATGTACTCCGTGGATCGGATGGAAAGGTCTTGCTGACTGACCTGGCCCCCAGGGACTTCGTCAATAAGTCGTTGCTGGCGTTCCGGCGAAAAGAACTCTTCCGCTTCGTGCAAAACGACGTCGATCGGGTGCGCTTGACGTATGCGACCACGGAAATCGTCATCTACAACATGGCCAAAGGCCAGCCTAAACCGGCCTGGAAAATCCGCTATCCCATCGAAGCCGAGGCGGATCAGACTGAAGTCCGCTCCCTGATGTTCCGGCTGGAGGACCTCAAAGCGCTCGGCATCATCGATCCGGGCCCCGAACGGGATGCCGTGGCCAAGACGCTGTCCGGTCACAAAGTCAAAGTGACGCTGCATACCGCCGCGGGCGATCAAACCGTCCGCCTCTATCAACCGGACCCGCAAAGCGGCGAGGCGATCGCTGAAACGGCGGCCGACGCGCCGCTGTACCGTGTCAATCCGACGGTCATCAAGGACCTGACCAAAGAGCTCTTCGACCTCCAGGACAAGCGGCTTCTCGGCGTCCCCGCTGCGGACATCGCCATGCTGTCGGTCAAAGCACGGGACAAGGCCTATGTCTTGATCAATCAGACCGGCGAATGGGTGCTGGAAGATCAACCGACGGAGAAACTCAACCAGCAAGCGGTGGATCTGTTTGTGAGCCGAGTGGCGGACCTTCCCGCTGAAGAACGTGTGACCAAACTCACGGCGCCGCTTGCGCCTTATGGACTGCTCGCGCCAACCGCCGAGTTCGTGGCCACGGGCAAAGACGGAAAAATACTCGGCAAGCTGACCTTGGGCAACCGCGTCGGAAACCTGGTGTACGCCACCGGCGAACAGCTCCAGGGGATTTTCCAGGTTCGCCCTGATCTCTTGACCCAGATTCCCTCGACGACCGATCTACTGGCCGCGCCGCAAGTCCAAACCAGCTCGGGGCGCTAAAAACTCTCCCCTCTTGCTACCGCCGCGGGTCCAGCTCGATGAGCCCCTTGCGGATGGCTAAAATCGCGGCTTGCGTGCGGTCATAGACTTGCAGCTTGTGGAAGATGTTCCGGACGTGGTTCTTCACGGTCTTCTCACTCAAGTCGAGATGATTGGCGATTTCCTTGTTCGTCTTGCCGTCAGCGACCAACCGCAGCACGGTCACTTCCCGCTCGGTCAGATCATGCTCGGCCCAGGCCGACTTTTTCCCTTTCTTCTGCGCCATCAGGGAAAACTCCGCGAGGATCTTGCTCGCGACGGACGGGTGAATGAGCGACTCGCCCCGATAGATCGCCCGAATGGCCGCGACGATCTGCGAAGACTCCGAATCCTTGAGCAAGTACCCGGTGGCGCCGGCCCGAACCAGCTCGAAGATATATTGCTGCTCCTCGTACATGGTCAACGCGACGATGCCCATGTGCGGAAACTCCCGCTTGATCTGCCTGGTGGCCTCGACGCCGCCCATACGCGGCATGCTGACATCCATCAACACCACGTCGGGAAGGAGTGCGCGGGCTTTCTCCACCGCCTCGATCCCGTCCTGTGCTTCGCCGATGACGTGGATGTCGTCTTTCGTCTTGAGGATTGCGGCCAGTCCTTCCCGAACGACCCGGTGATCATCGGCGATTAAGACCTTGATTTTTTCCATCGACTTCCTCCTTCTTCATCAGCGGCACCTCGACGACGACCTTCGTCCCGTGCCCTTTCTTGGATTCGACACGCCCTTCTCCGCCGACCAGCCGAGCCCGCTCCACAATGCCCTTAATCCCGAAGTGGTCCCATTTCTCCGGATCCCGCAGCATCGTGTCCATGTCGAACCCGACACCGTTGTCGGTGACCGTGATCCGCAACATGTCCAAATCGATGTCCAGCCTGATCGACACCCGGTTGGCCTTGGCGTGTTTCTGCACATTGTTCAACGCTTCCTGGATGATGCGGAACAGAAAAATCTTGGTCCGAGGAAAGAGGATTTGCTCGTCCCCCGTCACCGTAAAATTGGTCATGATATGCGATTGGGTCTCGTAGGATCTGAAATAGTTCGTCAGCGCGGGAATCAGCTCCATCTTGTCGTAATGGAGCGGGCGCAGGTTGAAGATCACCTGACGGGCTTCCTGGATGGCCAACTTCAGCTGCGCCTTGCTCTCTTTGATCGTGGTCAAACTGGCTTTGGGATTTTTCCGCATGAGCTGCAGGCAGAGATCCAGTTTGAAATTGACGCCGGCCAGGCTTTGCACCAGGCCATCGTGAATTTCGCAGGCGATGCGGGTGCGCTCCTCCGTGACCGCCGTGCCGGTTTCTTTCACATACAGCCGGTACAACGACTGATACTTGTTGAGCGTCTTCTCGATATCCCCGGTCGCCCGGATGCGGGCCTCGATCAGCTCCCACATGAACTTGGCGCTGGCGCCACCGATAATCGTCACGCCCATCCGACGGAAATCTTGGAGAAACTCCCACACTTCGGCATTGCCCGACACATCGATGATGAGATCGACCCCCTCCATCGCCAGAAGCTGGCGGTAGTCGCGGGTCACTGGAATCCGCAGTTGTTTGGCCAGGCTCAACCCCGGCGAATCAGGATTGACCTCCGCCACCCCAATGATTTGCACGAGCGGATCGTCGGCAAAGATTTCCATCAACGCCGTGCCGCCGCGTCCGGCACCGATGATGGCGACGGCGGTGACGCCGGGGCGGGCCGCCTTTTTCTTGATACGCTGTGGCAGCGGTTTGGTCATAGCCGGGCAGTCTGCTCACGCACAAAACTACCGGTGCTCGATGAGGGCTGAACGTTCGGGACAGGAGAAAGAGGGGCGGCCGGCTCGGAAATGCGAGCCTTACCGTTCGCGGCGCTGCTGAGCCAGCGTTTTCAACTCATCCATGAATTGGTCGATGTCCTTGAATTCCCGGTACACGGACGCGAATCGGACATAGGCGACCTGATCCAGCTGGTGCAACTCCTTCATCACTTCTTCGCCGATCACCCGACTTTCGACCTCGCTTTCGCCCATCTCCTGCACTCGCTTTTCGATCCGGTCGGTCGCCGCCTCGATCGTGGCGGTGCTGATCGGCCGTTTCTCGCAGGCTTTCTTCAAGCCGGAGAGAATCTTGGCCCGGTCGAACGACTCGCGGCGCCCGTCCTTTTTGACCACGACCGGCAAGATCTCCTCAACCCGCTCATAGGTGGTATAGCGGCGCTTGCAGCCGAGACACTCACGGCGGCGGCGAATAACCTCGCCTTCCTTGGCCATGCGGGAATCGACCACCTTATCTTCCAGCTCATCGCAGAACGGACATTTCACAGGTGGCGACCCGCCCTCTCAGATATTGATGGAGTTTCGTCAGTAGGAATGAAAGATCGGGAATCGGTTGCACAATGCTTTGGCTTGCAGGCGAACCTCTTCCAGCACCGCCGGCTCCTGCCGGTGTTGCAGCACGCGATCCACGAGCTCGACGATCTGCTTCATCTCCGGCTCCTTCATGCCCCTTGTGGACACGATGGGGGAACCGAGCCGGATGCCGCTGGCTACAGCCGGCGGCTTTTCGTCGTACGGCACCGCATTCTTGTTCAGAATGATGCCGGCGGCATCGAGCGCGGCATCGGCATCTTTCCCAGTGATCCCTTTGTTGGCAAGATTGACCAACATCAGATGGGTATCGGTCCCACCGGAGACGATCTTGTAGCCTCGGTCCATCAACCCCTGCGCCAACGCCTTGGCATTAACCAGCACTTGTTGCTGATAGCGTTTGAACGAGGGAGACAGGGCTTCCTTGAACGCGACCGCCTTCGCGGCAATCACATGCATCAGCGGCCCGCCCTGGAGGCCTGGGAAGACGAGCTTGTCCACGGCCTTCGCATGCTCGGCCTTGCACATGGTCACCCCGCCGCGCGGGCCACGCAGCGTCTTGTGCGTCGTCGTCGTGACGAAATCCGCGTAGGGCACGGGATTGGGATGCAGCCCTGCGGCGATGAGGCCGGCGATATGGGCGATGTCCACCAACAAGTAGGCGCCCACCGACTTGGCGATCTGCTGAAATCGCGGAAAATCCAACGTGCGGGCGTAGGCGCTGGCCCCAACTACAATCATGCGGGGGCGGCATTCCTCGGCGACTTTCTGGACGGCATCATAATCGATCCGTTCCGTCTGACGATCCACGCCGTAGCCAAACACGCGAAACAAGATGCCGGAAAAGTTGACCCTGCTCCCATGTGTGAGATGTCCACCTTGGGCCAGGTCCATCCCCAGAATCGTATCCCCCGCCTTCAACACCGACAGGTACGCCGCCATGTTGGCCTGCGAGCCGGAGTGCGGCTGCACGTTGACATGCTCGGCACCGAAAATCTCCTTACACCGTTGAATCGCGAGATCCTCAACGGTGTCGGCATGCTGGCATCCGCCGTAGTAGCGCTTGCCCGGATAGCCTTCCGCATACTTGTTGGTCAGGACCGACCCCTGCGCAGCCAGTACGGCTGGGCTGGCGAAGTTCTCCGACGCGATCAGGAGCAGCTTGTCGCGTTGCCGCGTCTCCTCTGCTTCGATCGCCGCATACACATCAGGGTCTGCGGATTTCAGCGCGTCCAGCGATCCGATTCCATCAAGCATCGATCGTCCTCTCACACGCAACTAGGCTTGTGCCGGTTCAGGATCCTGTTTCTTCACCACGTTCACGGTCACCGCGGCCATCACATCCCTCGGCATCTTGATGGGAACCGTTACCGTCCCCAGTTCCTTGATCGGATGGGCCAATTGAATTTTCCGCCGATCCACGGTGAATCCCTGCGCGGCCAGCCCTTCGGCGATATCCTTGGACGTGACCGAACCGAACATCTTGTCGTCCTTGCCCGCTTGCGCCTCGATGGTCAGCGACACCGCCGACAACTTCTTGGCGTGGGTTTCGATCTCCAGCTTTTCCTTCTTGGCCTTCTCGGCCGTGACCCGCTTGGCATGCTCGAAGGCCTTGATGCTGCGGCTGTTCGCCTCGACCGCTTTGCCGCGCGGCAGCAGGTAATTTCTGGCAAATCCATCGGCCACATTGATGAGATCGCCGAGGTGGCCCACCCCGTCCAGCGTCTCCTGCAGAATGACTTTCATACCCTATACTCCTTGTCCAAGAAAGACATGGAGAATACTGGGGCAACTGCGAAAAGTCAATTCAGATTGGTGGGTTTCAACCGATGACACTGAGCGCCCGGCCGACCGTGGCGAAGGCCGCCACGGCTTGTTCCAGCTGGGCTTTCGTGTGGACCGCCGACATCTGCACGCGAATCCTGGCCTGGCCTTGGGGCACGACGGGATAACTGAATCCGACCACGTAGACCCCCTCTTTTAAGAGAGCTTCGGCCATCGAGGCGGCAAGCGACGCTTCGCCCAGCATGACGGGAATGATGGGGTGCTGACCCGGAACGAGGCGAAAACCCAGCCTCGTTAATTCTGTGCGAAAGAACGTGGCATTGGCATGGAGTTGTTCTCGTAATCGGTCCCCCTGGGCCACGAGATTGATCGCGCGGAGAGCTCCACCCGCAATCACGGGGGGCAATGAATTGGAAAACAGATAGGGCCGCGACCGCTGGCGTAACAACTCGATGATCTCCCGCTTGCCGGAGGTAAAGCCGCCTGTGGCGCCGCCCAGAGCCTTGCCCAGCGTGCTGGTGACGATCTCGACACGATCGGCTACCGCGAAATGAGCCGGTGTACCCCGTCCCTTGGGACCAAGCACACCGGTCGCATGGCTGTCATCGACCATGACTGCCGCATCGTACTTGTCCGCAAGTTCGACGATCCGATCCAGCTTGGCCAGATCTCCGTCCATCGAGAAGACGCCGTCCGTCACCACAAGTTTGACGCGACTGCCTTGCGCCTCTTGAAGCCTCGCTTCCAGCTCCCCCATATCCGAGTGGGCATACCGCAATCGTTTGGCCTTACAGAGCCTGATGCCGTCTATCAGGCTGGCGTGGTTCAAGGCATCGCTGATGACGGCGTCACGCTCATCCACCAGCGCCTCGAATAACCCTCCGTTCGCGTCGAAACAGGAACTGTAGAGAATGGTGTCGTCGGTGCCGAGAAAATCACTGACGGCTCGTTCGAGCTGTTTGTGCAGATCCTGCGTGCCGCAGATGAAGCGCACCGAAGCCATGCCGTAACCGTGTGTCTTCAAGCCGTCTACGGCGGACTGAACAATGTCCGGATGATTCGCCAGGCCGAGATAGTTGTTGGCGCAGAGGTTCAGCACTGAACCTTGGCCGACCAGGATATCCGTGCCCTGTGGTCCCAGAATATGCCGCTCGAATTTGTAGAGGCCCTTCGTGCGGATATCGGCAAGCTGGGCGTCGAGTACCTGTTTAAGCGAATCGTAGGCCATGAATCGTAGTTGCGAGACGCGCGTGAAATGGAATTTTCGCCCGTCGCGCTTTTCCCGCACCTCCCGCCAATCGCGCGCTCTTTTATGGAAACAGCACTACCTTGCCGCATTGCCCGGAATGGATGAGATCGAACCCCGTGGCGAATTCGGCCATGGGGAACGAATGAGTGATCACCGGCCTGATGTTCAACCCCGCCTTGAACAGCCCCGCCAGCCGGTACCACGTTCCGAAGAGACGTCGGCCTGTGACACCGTAGACGCGAATGCCTTTGAAAATGATTTCATTCGGCAGATCGAAACAGACTTGGCCGGTCGGAATACCGAAGAGCGTGACGCGCCCGCCGTTCTTCACAGCACGAAAGGTTTGATGC
>DASUMN010000095.1:0-5077 GCA_036277675.1 Nitrospira sp.
TGGTACCCACAACCGGCGAGCCCAAGGCTCGCCGCCGCGAGACAAGCGAGACTCGCGCGACGCAACCACCACTGACCGCATACGATACGCCCTTCTCTTCCGTCTCGCTTTTCCCGCACGTCGCGCCCCTCACGCGTATCAGATCACGAAGTTGATCAGTTTCTTCTCGACATAGACGATCTTCTTCGGCTCTTTGCCCTGCAGCCATTCGGCCGCTTCGATCTTGGCCAAGGCTTCCACCTGGTCTCGTGCCGCCTCGGCACCGACGTCGATTTTTCCGCGTAACTTGCCGTTGATCTGGATCGGAATCGTCAGTCGGTCGCTGACCGTCAGGGCCGGATCGAAACGGGGCCATGGCTGCCGCGAGACGCTCGGCTGGTGCCCTAACCTATTCCACAGTTCTTCGGCCAGATGCGGCGCAAAGGGAGCCAGGAGCAGCACGAACGGCTCAATGACCCTCCGCGACCGTCGCTCAGCCTTCGTCATTTCGTTGGTCAAGACCATCATCTGCGAGATCGCCGTGTTGAACCGTAGGGATTCGATGTCTTCCGTCACCTTCTTGATCGTCTGATGAAGCAGGCGCTGCTGGTCGGAAGTCGGCGCCGACTCCACCACGGCATCGGACAGCCGCCCCTCGTCATTCACCATGAGACGCCACACCCGTTCCAAGAACCGTGTAATGCCTTCCACCCCTCTGGTGCTCCATGGTTTCGTCGCTTCGAGCGGGCCCATGAACATCTCATACAGCCGCACGGCATCCGCACCGAATCGGTCTATCATGTCGTCGGGGTTCACGACGTTCCCTCGTGACTTGGACATTTTCTGATTGTCTTCGCCGAGCACGATGCCTTGATGCACCAGCTTCTTGAACGGCTCCGGCGTGCTCACAACGCCGATGTCGAAGAGCACCTTGTGCCAGAAACGAGCGTAGAGCAGATGCAACACGGCATGCTCGCTGCCGCCGATGTACAGATCGACCGGCATCCAATACCGTTCTTTCACGGGATCGACGAGTTGCGCGGGATTCTTGGAGTCGATGAAGCGAAGATAATACCAGCAGGATCCGGCCCACTGCGGCATGGTGTTCGTTTCACGCCGGGCCGGTTTGCCCGTTGCCTGATCAGTGGTCGCCAACCAGTCGGTGAGATTGGCCAACGGACTTTCGCCGGTCCCCGACGGTTTGAAATTACTGGTCTCGGGCAGCCTGAGCGGCAGCTGCTCTTCGGGAATCGCTCGCGCTTCTCCCTCCACCCAAGTGATGGGAAACGGCTCGCCCCAGTATCGTTGGCGGGCGAACAGCCAATCTCTCAGCTTGTAATTGACCGTCTTCCTGCCCTTCCCCTTCGCATCCAGCCACGTCGTCATTTTGGGAATGGCCTCGGCAGGCGTCATCCCATTGATCGAAAAGCTCCCGTCCGCCGTCGCCGAATTGATGATAGTGCCTCGATCCGTCTGGGTAAAGGCTGCCTCCGTGACAGTTCCACCGGCGATCACTTCGCGGATCGGCAGCCGATGGTGACGGGCAAACGCCCAGTCCCGGTCGTCGTGCGCCGGCACCGCCATGATCGCGCCGGTGCCGTAACTCATCAGGACATAGTCGGCGATCCAGATCGGCAGCTGTTCGCCATTCACAGGATTGACGGCATGGCCGCCGGTAAACACGCCGGTCTTGTCCTTGTCCAGCTCTTGCCGTTGGAGATCGCTCTTTTTGGCCGTAGTTTCACGGTACGCGGACACGGACGATTTCTGCTCGGCGGTGGTCACGGCATCGACCAGCGGATGTTCCGGTGCGAGTACCATGTAAGTGGCGCCGAACAGCGTGTCCGGTCTGGTGGTAAATACGCGGATCGACCCCTTCCGGTCGACCAACGCGAAGTCCACCTCGGCCCCGATGGAACGCCCGATCCAATTCTTTTGCATCTCGAGCGTGCTCGGGGGCCACTCGACCAGCTTTAAGTCTTCGAGCAACCGATCGGCATAGGCGGTAATCTTGAGCACCCATTGCCGCATCGGTTTGCGGATGACATCGAAGCCGCCCACTTCGCTCTTGCCGTCGATGATTTCTTCATTGGCCAGTACTGTCCCGAGCGCCGGGCACCAGTTCACCGGCACCTCGGCCACATAGGCGAGGCCCCGCTCGAACAGTTTCAAGAAAATCCATTGGGTCCATCGATAATAGTCAGGGTCCGTGGTGCTGAGCTCCCGGTCCCAGTCGTAGGACAGCCCCACCCGCTTCATTTGGCGCTTGAACGTGGCGATATTTTGTGCGGTCGTGATCGCGGGGTGAATCCCGGTCTTCACCGCGTACTGTTCAGCCGGCAAGCCGAACGCATCCCAGCCCATCGGGTGCAGGACATTGAAACCCTGCATCCGTTTATAGCGGGACACGATGTCGGTCGCCGTATACCCCTCAAGGTGACCGACGTGGAGTCCGGAACCGGAGGGATAGGGAAACATGTCGAGGCAATAGAACTTGGGTTTCGACGGGTCGTCCATCGCCCGGAACGGGCGGTGCTCCTCCCAGTACGCCTGCCACTTGGCCTCGATTTTGTGGTGATCGTAGGTGTTGCTCATCCTTTAGCCGCATCGGGTTCAACCATCGGATCCCAACCTCACACGCGCTGATCGCCAACAGCTGCAGGCTGACTACCGAAGCTGCGAATCTAGCATAGACCTCTCGGAAGCAACAACATTGTCAGCCCATGGCAACGCCGCACGTCGAGCGACTGCGCGCAACCATGGGGCTCTACGGCTGGCGTGGACGGAAAGACCTCGCTAGCTCAGCGAGTGACCGTTCAGAAGCGGGGCAAACCCGGTAATCGAATAAAACTCGGCGAGCGGAGTAGGCGGCAGTTGAGAGCTCGACTTGGCGCTGTGAACCAGATGCGCCACACCGAACCGTTTGGCTGCGATCAGACAGCCTTCATCATCATCTATATAGAGAGACCGTGCCGGATCAAATCCCAGCAATCGCTGGCAACTAGGCCAATACTCCGGCCGCATCTTGAGATAGCCGACTTCGAAGGCATCCACGATGCGGCCCACCAGACGATCGAGGCCGGTTTTGGCGGTCTTGATCGCCACACCGGCCTCATGCGCGTTTGTGATAATGGTCACGCGCTTCCCCAGTTGCCGAATATGCTGCAAGAATTCCTCCGCTTCCGGCAGGAAGCCGATCATATGGTCCAATTCCTTGTGAAGGGCCACGACGTCGATACCGACCCGCTCGGTCCAGTAATGCAAATCGGTCCAGGCGAGCTCGCCTTCGACCGACCGGTACATCGCCATCAATCGGTCGCGCGATGCTTCAAACGACAAATCGTGCAGCGCGGCATACCGGCGCGGTAATTCTTCTTCGAAAAAGAAGTTGTCGAAATGCCGGTCAAGCAACGTGCCGTCCATGTCCAGCAGAACGTCGTCGATGCGGTCCCAATCAATGAAGTGCTGAGGACTGGGAGGTGAGTGCCGAGTCATGCGCGAAGTATACTGGAAGCTCGGAGGAGAAGACGAGACGGTTGTCTTTATGAAAAACCCTGTGTTACGGTCCGGGACCCTCTTTTGGGGACGTTGACCCTTTCCTATGATTTCACCCCCAGCACTCAACACTCAGCCCTCGGCGCTTCCGTTGGTCGCCCTTATCGGCCGGCCGAACGTCGGGAAGTCGACGCTCTTCAACAAGATCCTCGGCTCCAGGACCGCCATTGTCGATGATGTGCCCGGCGTGACCCGCGACCGGAACTATGCGGATGCGGCCTATCGGGACCGCAAGTTTCGCCTGGTCGATACCGGAGGGCTCGACCCGTCGGCATCGGACGGCATGCCGGCACTGATCCGCCGCCAATCCGACTTGGCCATCGCGGAAGCTGACATTCTGATCCTCCTGCTCGATGGGCGTTCCGGACTGACCCCGCCCGACCGGGATGTCGTCGAGTTGCTACGCGGGGTCACCAAGCCGGTGTTCGTCGCCGTCAACAAGATCGATACGCCGAAGGCCGAACCCCTGCTCGCGGATTTTTATCGATTGGGGAAAGAGGAGTTGTATCCTGTCTCCGCCGAACACGGTATCGGCGTTGCCGAGTTGCTGGATGCCATCTACCCGCTGTTGCCGGCGGCCGATGACATCGCTGACGTGTTGGAACTGCCCCGCATCGCCGTGGTGGGAAGGCCCAATGCCGGAAAATCCACGCTCGTGAACGCGTTGCTGGGCGAAGAGCGGCTCGTTGTCAGCGACATTCCCGGCACGACGCGCGATCCCATCGACTCCCTCGTCATGCATGAGGGCAAACGGTATCTGTTTACCGATACGGCCGGCATCCGGCGGCGCGGGAAAATTGACCGCGGCATCGAAGGCTACAGCGTCATGCGTTCGCTCCGTGCCATCGGCCGATCCGACTTGGCCGTGCTGGTGTTGGATGGAGTCGAAGGCGTGACGGAGCAGGACACGAAAATCGCCGGAGCCGTCCTTAAACAGGGACGCGCCTGTCTCCTTTGGGTCAATAAGTGGGATTTGCGCATGGGCGACCCCGGAGCCCGAAAAGACTCTGAGCTTGACCTCCAGCGCCGCATGCCCTTTTTGCCATGGGCTCCGGTGCTGTACGGTTCGGCCCTCAAGCCGGATTCCGCCTCTAAATTGTTCGCCCAGATCAATGACGTCTATGCGATGTTCACCAAACGGGTCCCCACCGGCGCGTTGAACGTCTGGCTGCAAAACATTCTGTCGGTGCACCCCCTGCCGGTCCGCAAAGGCAAACCGTCGAAAACGACAAAGTCCGCCTTCATCACTCAAGTGACAACGAAGCCGCCGGCCTTTGCTCTGTTCGTGGGCCACCCCCAAGACATCACGCCCGCGTATCTGCGGTATCTGGAAAACCAATTGCGCGAATCGTACGGATTCACCGGGACGCCGCTGCGTCTGCTGGTCAGAAAAAAGTAACTATCCGCGCACGCTCCGGTCAGACGACTCAGCCTCAACGTACCAAACCCGCTTTCAAATTGACTCACACCCCGGCCCATGTTATTCGCATAGACACCGCATGTGCGCTGTCATGTGACGCCCTGCGCTGCTGAGTCAGAGAGA
>DASUMN010000096.1:0-23650 GCA_036277675.1 Nitrospira sp.
CAGTCCACGGCATCTCTGCCAATCGTGCCATGAACGCCCCCCCTCCTATACCAAAGCATGGACGCTCTATCCCTATCGGCCCCCTCTGCAAGATGCCATTTGTCTGTTCAAATACAGCGGCAAAGTTTCGCTGGCAGATCCGCTGGCCCAGCTCATGATCGCCCGGCTTCCGCCACTGGATGACATCGGCCTGATCATCCCTGTCCCGTTGCACGCCGAGCGGCTGCGCGAGCGGGAATTCAACCAGTCGCTGCTCCTCGCCGACAGGATCGGCCGGCATCTCAAGATCCCGGTCTCCGGCACGGCATTGATTCGGATTGCCCCGGCACCGCCTCAGACGACACTCTCTCGGAGGGAACGGCTGAACAATCTCCGTGGAGCCTTTGCGGTACCACGGCCCACATCCATCGCCGGCAAACATATTCTGCTGATTGACGACGTCCTGACAACCGGCACCACGGTGAATGTCTGTGCGAAGACCTTGCGCAAGGCTGGCGCTGGCCATGTCTTCGTCCTGACTCTCGGCCGCACAGTGGATGCGAATCACATTCCTGACCGGATATTCGCCCAACGGAAGCTTCAGCTCCTGTGACCTGCGCGAGGAAAGACATGCCGATTTATGAATATCACTGCCGTGACTGCCGAAAACGGAGTGCCCTGCTGATCCTGAGTATCCACAATCCTTCGCCCGTAAGCTGCACCCACTGCGGCAGCTCCCATATGGACCGCCTCCTGTCTCGGTTTTCCGCGCCCAAATCGGAAGAAGCACGGCTTGAATCGCTGGCGGACCCCGACAATTTTGGCGGACTGGACGAAAACGATCCACGCAGCATGGCCCGCTTCATGAAGAAAATGGGGGACGAGATGGGTGAGGATGTTGGCACCGACATGGATGCCATGATGGACCAAATGGAAGGCGATAGTGACCTGTCAGGAGACACTGACAGTCACTGACAGGCACTGTCATACATTTTCCTTGACAATTTTCTGCTGATCCCTAGAATACGGTCACGGTCGGGAGCCGTATGATTCGATTTGGCCTTGATGATGAGCTCTGGTGGCGCGATGGGGACATCCCCCAACAGCGAGTTGATGACACTGGCGGAGACCTGCCAATATCTCAAAATCACACCACGCACGCTCTATCGTTACTTGCAGACCAGACGGCTGCCCGCGTTCAAGCTTGGAAAAGAATGGCGATTTGTGCGTTCTGATTTAGAACAGTGGATTCGCGACCAGACCAGATCCGCCGCCGACGCCTAAACTAGGGAGCCCTCCATGTTCGCTGGCGAATACCTCTGCAAAGTGGATGAAAAAGGACGGTTCATCGTCCCCTCACCCATTCGCGAGCAGATCGAATTGGGAGGACACGCTGTCGTGTTCCTCAAAGGCCCGGAGCAGTCGCTGCTCATCTATTCCACCAAGGAATGGGAGCTGGTGCTTGAACGGACCAAGACTTCGTTGGATGAAGACCAAAGTCGTCTATTCATGCATTTTGTCGTCTCGGAAGCCGGAACCTCCGATCTCGACAAGGCGGGGCGGATTCTGATTCCAGGCCGCTTGCGGAAAATGGTTCCGGTTGATGAAGATCAAGAAGTGATTTTGGTCGGCCTCTACCACCGTCTGGAACTCTGGAATCCCAGCGAATGGCGCCGCTACATTGCCAGGACGGAAGACCGCTATGAGCAAAACATGTCGAAGATCTTGAATCTGCTCTAGCGCCCCATGCCCTCGCGCCGTCGACGCCCACGTGCCCGGTCCTCAAAGATACCCATCCGGCTGACTTCGTATCGATCCGCATCCAATCAATCGGCTGTTCCTCTACCTGCACCACTGAAAGTGTTGAGTGGTGCGATCCCATTGACACCGCGCCGAGCGTCTCACAGGGTGGACATTCTCAAGACCACACCGACCGCTGCGCTGGTCACCACGGATCGATTGTCGCTGACCCTGCCAATTCCCCCCAGCATCAATAAACACTATGCCACAGTGAACGGCCGGCGGCTGTTGTCTTCAGCAGGGCGTGTCTACAAGGCACAGGTGGGGCAGCAAGTCTGGCTTGCTCTGGCCCAATCGCCTGCCAGAGCATCACTGATGGAGCGCCTGCAGTTGGAGCCGCTCGCCTTTTCTATTCACTTCTTTTTTACGACGGCTCTTCGGCGCGACCTCGACAGCGGTCTCAAGATCACCCAAGACGCCATCTGCGAAGGCCTGGGGCTTAATGACAACCGGATCGTGGAGACCCATCTCTACAAGACCGTGGACAGGACGAACCCGCGCATCGAAGTGTCCCTCTCGCTCGCTACTGATTCTGCCTAATCCGTGCTGGACTGAAATACTTGGAACGAAGAATTGACAGCAGATGCCCGTGCTTACCAAAAAGATCTGGAGTCGGATCTCAAATCCTGCATGGTGCAGAAATAATGATTGCCTCTAGCTTCTCGCTTACCAAGCCAACGCCTTGATCGCCAACCTCAGGTGAGGCGTGATTCACCAAGTATCATTCAACAATAGGTGAATCAGAATAATCTGAGGCGCTACATCCAGGCTACTCGTACCGTAAGGCATCGATGGGATTAAGCCGCGCGGCTTTATTGGCCGGATAGAGGCCGAAGAACAGGCCGACGGCCACTGAGAAGGCAAAGGCGGTCGCCACGGTGTTGGCCGAAATAATCGTCGGCCAGTCGGCGATCATGGACGTCACCCGGGCCCCTACCACCCCCAGGACGATGCCGAGGCAGCCCCCCACCACACTCATGGTGATCGCTTCAATCAGAAACTGCGCCAAAATATGCCGCCGTTTGGCCCCCACCGCCATCCGCACACCGATTTCTTTGGTCCGCTCTGTCACAGACACCAGCAGAATGTTCATGATGCCGATGCCGCCGACCAGGAGCGAGATCGACGCAATGGTAAACAACATCATCGTCAATGTCTCACTCGCCCCTTCCTGAATTTTTCCGATTTCGACTTGCGTGCGAATGACGAAATCGTCGTCCTGCCCTGGTTGAAGCCGGTGGCGCAGCCGAAGGACTTCACGAATTTGCTCGACTGCCGAGGCGAGATCCTCCGGCCGTTCCGTCGAAGCAAATACCGCTCCGACGGAGCCGAGAAATTGCGTACCAACCACTTTGCGCTCGGCGGTGGTGAAGGGAATAAAAATAACGTCGTCTTGGTCCGTCCCTTGAGATGACTGCCCCTTGGGCGCCAAGACACCGACCACGCGAAACGGCACGTTCTTGATGCGGATGACTGATCCGACCGGCTCTTCACCCGCGTCGAACAGATTGTCGACAACCGTTTGCCCCACCAGGGCCACAGACGCGGCGGTGTCCATATCCAGTTGCGTAAATGGCCCCCCACTGGTAAAGGACCAATCCCTGATCGTCAAATAGCTCGGCGAGACCCCGTTGACCGTCCCGTTCCAGTTCTTATTCCCATTCACGATCTGCATGACATCCCGTTTGCCCCAGCCGGTCTCGTGCAATAGGGAAATACGTTTCTTGAGATCGAGACTGTCCGCGACCGTCAACGTCACTGCGCCCCCCTGCCCACTCCGCACGCCCCCCGCCGTCGTGGCGCCTGGAAAGATGAGGATGACGTTGGTGCCCATGCTGGCCACACGCTGGGCGACAGCCGCCTTCGCCCCCTCGCCGATACTGACCATGGCAATGACCGCACCCACACCGATGACGATCCCGAGCATGGTTAATCCGGCTCTGAGTCGATTGCGTCCTAAGATCCGAAGAGCGGTCCACACGGTGAGGAGGATAAATACCGGCATCAGACCTCTGAAGACGATGGTCGCAGATCCGCCCGAGTGTTGCGGTCTAACAATACTCGCCCATCTTTGATGACAATTTCTCGATCGGCATAGGCGGCAATATCCGTTTCGTGCGTCACAAGAATGATCGTCATCCCTTGTTCTTTATTCAACCCGTCGAGGATGGTCATGATTTCCCGGCTCGATTCGGTGTCGAGATTCCCGGTGGGTTCATCGGCTAACAACAGAGAGGGTCCAGCCACTAATGCCCGCGCAATGGCGACACGCTGCTGTTGTCCCCCTGAGAGTTGTGTCGGATAATGCCCCTCACGCCCGTTGAGACCGACACGGCTGAGGGCTTCCATTGCCAGCACCCGCTGTTCCCGCAACGGCATGCCTCGATAAAAGAGCGGCAATTGCGCATTTTCCAATGCGCTGGTACGGGGGATGAGATTGAAATTTTGAAACACAAAGCCGATTTGCTTGTTTCTGATCTCCGCCAGGGCATCGGATCGCAGCGCCGCCACGTCGACATCATTCAGCCAATAGCGTCCCTTGGTCGGTTGATCGAGACAGCCAAGGATATTCATGAGCGACGATTTTCCTGAACCGGACGCCCCCATGATCGCCACAAACTCGCCCTGTTCGATCGACAGATTCAATCCTCGGAGCGCATGGACCTCGACATCCCCGAGGCGGTAGATTTTCCACAGGTCCTCGCATCGGATCAACATAGCCTTCTGCTACTCATGCTTCGTGCGCGTCCCGTCGTCCAGGTCGCAGGTACTAGAGCCCGCGGTCTCGTGGTGACCGCCGCTGCCCGCCACTGCTTCCGAAGCCGGGAGGAAGTTCGCCGGCTTGCCGCTCTCCCCGCGGTGCATCGACTCCGACAATCACTTTGTCGTGTTCGGTGATCGGCCCCGACAAGACTTCTGTCCATAGACCGTCTGAAATTCCGGTGTGAACCATCAGCGCTTCCGGTTCCCCAGTCGTCCCCAATTTCCAAATTTTTCTCGGGGATCTTCCGCTCGTGACCTGCGTCTCCGGTTTATCACCGGCTCCTTCCCGGCCGTGGCTGTCGGCCCGAGCACCTTGAGCAGGCACAAACCGCAACGCGGCGTTGGGCACTTTCACGATCTGATCCCTCTGGGCGACGATGATCGACACATTGGCCGTCATTCCCGGCTTCAGACGAAGATCCTGGTTTTCCACCGCCAGAACCACGTTATAGGTCACGACATTTTGCACAATGATCGGCGCCAACCGCACTTGCCGAATCGTGCCTGAAAACTGTTCCCCCGGATACGCATCAACGGTGAACGTCGCGTCCTTGCCTTCCGTCATCCCGCCGATATCGGACTCGCTCACATTGGTATCGACCTGCATTTTGGTCAAGTCCAAGGCAATCAAGAACAAGTTCGGCGTCGCAAAGCTGGCTGCCACGGTCTGCCCAACCTCGACGTTGCGCGCGACAACGATCCCATCCACCGGTGACCGGATGACGGTGTGTTTCAATTCCAACTCGGCTACATGTAACGCGGCCTCCGCTTGCCGGACCTGCGCGTCGACGACCCGCAGCTGTGCTTCGGCGCTCTCATAGTTCGTGAGGGCGACGTCGACGTCGTTCTGCGAGACAAATTGCTGTTCCACCAGCGCTTGCACCCGGTCACGTTCCCGCCTGCGTTGCGCGAGATCCGCGCGCGCGCGCGCGACACTCGACCGAGCCATTTCCAGATTACTCGCCGCCTGTTCACGTCGAGCTTTGAACGGCTCCGGATCAATGACCGCAACGGTGTCCCCCGCCTTAACCCGCGTATTGAAATCCGCATGGAGACTCTTGACCATCCCCGACACCTGAGTGCCGACCTGGACCGACACCACGGGATTGATCGTCCCCATGGCACTGACCACGGACATTACCGATCCCCGCTCAACCTCGGCCGTTCGATAGCGCACCGGCTCCTTGCGCTCTCCGTTAAAAACTACATAGCCGCCGATGGCCAGCCCAGTTGCGACGACTCCAAGAATAATTCCGATCTGCTTCATCGTCTGATCCTACGACACCGCCGTCAAGACGGAACCATTTTATCAAGATGTCCGCGGGGAATCATCCGACTGTCTCAGGCTGAAACCAGGATAAGGCAGGGAGCGATTGGAAGAGCCGCGCGGAAGGGCTGAACTGCTTATCGGGCCAACAATTGCTCCAGAAACGCTGTGGATACGTGGCCCTTCTGGAAATCGGCATCATCGAAAATTCTTCGATGGAGCGGGATCGTCGTTTTGATGCCATCGATCACGAATTCGTCGAGCGCGCGCCGCATGCGAGCGATGGCCTCCTGCCGGTCCCGTCCATGGGTAATCAGCTTGGCGATCATCGAGTCATAATGCGGAACCACCGTCGCACCGGATTCCATGGCGGAATCGACTCGGACTCCAAAACCTCCGGGAACACTATATTTGGTGATCAGGCCGGGAGATGGGGTGAACTTTTCCGGGTCCTCCGCGTTGATCCGGCACTCGATGCTGTGCCCGTTGATCGTGACGTCCTGCTGCCTGATCGTCAACGGCTGACCTGCCGCAAGGCGAATCTGTTCTTTAATCAAGTCGATGCCGGTGACCATTTCAGTAATCGGGTGCTCCACTTGAATGCGGGTGTTCACCTCCATGAAAAAGAAATTCCGGTCCTTGTCGAGCAAGAATTCAACCGTCCCAACATTCCGGTACTGCACGGCCTTGACGGCCTCGACGGCGACACGGCCGATGTCCCGTCGAAGCTTGTCATCGATCACAGGAGAGGGGGTCTCTTCCACCAGCTTCTGATGCCGCCTCTGAATCGAACAATCGCGCTCACCCAGATGAATGACATGGCCCCGGTGATCGGCCAGCACCTGAACTTCGATGTGGCGCGGTTCCAGAAAATAACGCTCCAAATAGACGCCTTCGTTGCCAAAGGTGGACTTGGCTTCGGCTTGTGCGGCTTGAAAGGCCCGGCCCAAATCCTCGGCCTTGTTCACCACGCGCATCCCGCGCCCTCCGCCGCCTGCCGTCGCTTTGATAATCACCGGAAACCCGATCTTCTGCGCGGCTTGGAGGGCATCGTCTTCGCTCTGCAACTTTCCGAGGCTGCCGGGCGTGACCGGCAATCCCCGCTGGGCCACGACCTCACGAGCCTTGGCCTTGTCCCCCATCATGGCGATGTTGTCAGACGTCGGGCCGATAAATTTGATCCCGATCGACTCGCACACTTCGGCAAAATGCGCGTTTTCTGATAGAAACCCGTAGCCAGGATGTATGGCATCCACGCCGGTGATCTCCGCGGCGCTCAGCACATTGGGAATATTGCGATAACTCAACGCAGCGTCCGCGGGACCGACACACACCTTTTCATCGGCCGCACGCACATGCAGACCCGCGGCATCGGCTTCGGAATGAATGGCCACGGTCTTGATGCCAAGCTCTTTACAGGCTCGAATCACCCGCAGCGCGATCTCTCCGCGATTGGCAACGAGAACTTTCTTGAACACGTGTTGGCTCCGATACGGGGAGAACGAACTACGCGGTGGCTTTGGGATCAATCAAGAACAAGGCCTGGCCATACTCGATCGGTTTGGTGCTTTCCGCAAGAATCTTGACGATGCGCCCGTCCGTCTCGCACTCAATTTCGTTCATCAGTTTCATCGCTTCAACAATGCACAACACTTGCCCCTTCTTCACAAAATCGCCCTCTTCGACATACGCATCGGCGTCCGGAGATGGAGATCGGTAAAACGTCCCGACAATGGGAGACGTGACCGTCACCAATCCGGCGGTGTCTTCACGCGGTGAACCGGCTGCGGGTCGGGCCGCAGCCTGCGTGGCGGTCGGAACAGATTCCTGCGCGGAGACCGTCACCGCTTTGGTGCCGGCCTCATGACGGACGCGGATACGCACTCCTTGGCGTTCCAGCTCTAACTCAGTGAGGTTATTTCGGCGTAGGAGATCGATGAGATCTTGAATCTGTTTGGTCTGCCCCCCTGTCAGTAACAGGTCCTGAGACCCCGCATTCAATGGGGCCGGGAGGACGATTGCACGAGGTTTCTTCTTCGACGGGGACGATCGGCGCTTGCTCACCTGACACGCTCCACATAGGACCGGGTGCGAGTATCGATCTTGATCACCGTGCCGACTTCCAAATAGAGCGGCACCTTAATCGTGGCACCAGTTTCAACAACCGCCGGCTTGGTGCCCCCCGAAGCGGTATCTCCCCGCACACCGGGTTCTGCATCGACGACCTTGAGCTCGATGAAATTGGGGAGCACGACGGTAATTGGACGATGTTCATAAACGAGAATCTTCACCGTCATATTTTCTTTCAACAGGTCCGCATTCTCGCCCAACTGGTTTTTTTCAAACGTCAGCTGTTCGTACGTTTCCGTGTCCATGAAGGTGTACGCGTCTCCGGTGGCGTACAGAAACTGCATGTCTCGCTCTTCCAAGTCTGGTTCGTCAAACCGCTCCCCTGATCGGAAGGTCCGATCGAGAACATTCCCGGACAGATAGCTTTTCAGCTTGGTCCGAACGAACGCGCCGCCTTTCCCAGGCTTCACATGCTGAAATTCCACAATATAAAATGGCTCACCTTCCACCATCAGGCGAACACCGTTCCGAAAATCGACAGTCGAAATCACTCTATGCCCCCTTTATCCATACAGCATATCCTGCCATGTTCACGACTTGCGCGCCTTCGCGCCCCGTCCCGATCGACTCCTCATTCGGCCCAATTTGGGCTCATTCGATGACAGATGTCCGCATAATCCTCGGAGCGCGAGCAAGTAGCCGGTTGGGCCCAGTCCGGAGATCTGCCCTAACGCCACTCCGGAGATATACGAATGCCGGCGGAACTCTTCGCGCCGGTAAATATTCGAAAGATGGACTTCCACAATGGGTATATCCACCGCTGCCAACGCATCCCGTATCGCCACGCTCGTATGCGTGTAGGCCGCAGGGTTAATGATGATGCCCTGATAGGTCCCGCGTGCCTCCTGAATCCAGGTCACCAATTCTCCCTCCAGATTCGACTGGCGGATATCTAGCGCCACTCCCAGTTCGCCGCCGAGCTTCCGCAAGGACGCATCAATATCCCGAAGTGTGGCCGTACCGTAGATCGATTCCTCACGGCGTCCGAGGAGATTGAGATTGGGACCATGCAGGACCAGCACTCGCAGCATAATCGGATACAGCGCCTTTGACGAGGTCCTGACCGCATTCACCGCTAGAGCACAAGAGGCGGCATTCTAGCAGTCCGGCTCAGGAGGGTCAAACTGTTGAACTATTTGGCAAGTTCGTGCCGTCACCCAGCAGAAGGATTGCGGTCACGCCGATTCAGCTCGATATTGTCGAGCCACCGTCGAAGCTGAGCGACACCCGCTCTTTCTTTTGGAGAGGACCTCGTCGCCGCGTTTACACCGACCGGAGAACCCTGTTCGAATAGGGGAATTTCCGCAGTCGCTTCTCGGTGGCCTACAGTACCGGCCGATGCTCCGACCGGTGAAACCACTGTCGGGGCTGCGAGACTCGATGGCGCCGGGGAGTCCCGAACGGCAGACGGCTGAAGTTTGGCACACAGCGCCAAGGCTTCTTGATCTTGATGATTGACGGCGAGAATAGCCTGACATGATTGCAGAGCGGCTTCTTTCGCTCCTTGAGCCACATAAATCTTGGCCAGGGTCCGATGCGCACGCAGATTCTCCGGACTCAATTTGACTGCCTCTTCGAGAACGGCCGCGGCTTTGACCGGCTGATTCAGCTGATCATAGGCTCGCCCCAGCGCCACCATGGCCGTAATGAACTGTGGGTAGGCTTTAAGGCCGTCCTCTAGCACACCCGCCGCCTCATCCCACATGCCGGCTTTGCCGTATTCTTCCGCCAGGGGCATAAATGCCTTTGAGCCAGGCGACGTGGCAACCTCCAGTGCCAATCGATCGATTTCTGCCGCATTCACAGGTTTGTTGGCGCCTGATCCCATCGCTACTCCGTCACGAGAGGAGAGGGCTGTCCCATCGACCGCAGTTGCCGGGCTTCAGTCAAAATGGCGTCGGCTAGCCGGCGTTTCGGCATCACCGTGAATTCTTTCTGTGTGCCGGAACGCGTCAGAATCACGGCGGCATTGTCGTCGCTGCCGAATCCCGCACCCTCTTTCGTCACATCATTGGCAACAATCATATCGAGGCCTTTGGCCACCAGCTTTGCCGTCGCATGAGCGATCAACCGCTCGGTTTCCGCCGCGAACCCGACAAGAACCTGAGTGGTCCGCCTGGCGGATAACATCGAGAGAATGTCCGGAGCCGTTTCCAATTCGAGCGAGAACGCCGTGCGGCCACCCTTTTTGAGCTTGTGGCCGGCCTGTTCCTTGGGACGAAAATCCGCAACGGCTGCCGCCATGATCACCACCGTAGCCCAGTCAAATTGCTGGGAAAGTACTTCGGCCATCTCATGGGCCGAGACAACCGGAACGACCTTCACACCCGAAGGCGGGGCCAATGCGGTCGGCCCGGTCACCAGAACGACTTCAGCACCCCGATCACGAGCTGCCTCCGCAATCGCGTAGCCCATCTTGCCCGACGAACGATTGGAGATGAATCGGACAGGATCAATCGCTTCCTGGGTCGGTCCTGCGGAAACCAGCACCCGCTGTCCCAGCCAATCGGCCTGTGCGGCTAAGGCTGTCTGTAGGGCTTCAACGATTCGCAATTCAGCTACCAGCCTTCCTTGTGCGATCTGCCCGGACGCCAGGGGGCCGACTTCAGGGTCCAGCACAACGACCCCGCGAGATCGAAGCGTCTTCACATGCTCCACAACGGTGGGATGTTCCCACATGCCGCCATCCATAGCCGGCGCCACGATCAATGGGCAACGGACCGTCAGCAGCATGGTGGAGAGCACGTCATCCGCCAACCCAACCGCGGCCTTGGCCAGGAAATTGGCGGTCGCCGGTGCGACAATGACGGCGTGGGCACTCTCAGGCACGGTCAGATGTTTCATCTCTTCATGATCCTGGAAGAGATCGGTCGTGACCGATTCGCCGGACAGCACTTCAAATGTCAGCGGCGTCACGAATTTCGTCGCGCTGTTCGTCATCACGACCGATACCGACGCGCCGTACCCTTTCAATGTCCGCAACAGACCGACGGCCTTGAAGGCCGCGATGCTGCCGGTCACGCCTAACACGAAGCGTTTGCCACGCAGGAGCGATGTCGATCGATTGAGATCCACGCATTACTCCTCGGCTGGAGCGTCGGCTGGTTTGGCCGTATCATCGACGTAGACGCTCAACTCTTTCTTGATTTCTTTGGCGTCTTCTCCCGTCATCATGGCGATGCGTTCGGTCTCGCCTTCTTTCCCTCGCTTCGCTTCCTTCATCGCGTCCCGCGCTTCTTTTCCAACCAGGTAGGAGACCTTGCCGCGCAGAACTTCATCGAGCGCAGCAGTCGTCTCTTTCGTAAACCGGGACGGACCGTTTGGTTTGGCCCCCTGGGTCAAATGTTTGGCCCGCTGTGAGGCGACGATCACCAGCCGGTGACGTGAATCGAATTCATTGTGTGTGTACTGGGGCAACAGACTCAGCATATCGACCATGATGGCACACTCCTGCTTAGGTGGTGGTTGATGGGTCCCGTTGATGTGGCTTGGGATCTCTGTCTCGAATGAAATTCCGCTCGAACCAGTTCATATCGAGCCGTTTTGTCTTCAGTTGCTCCGCGAGGAAAATGCTCTGCATCTCGCGCAAGGATTGCTCCAAGTCGTCGTTTCGGACGATGTAGTAGTATTCCCGGAAGCTCCACACCTCCTCCTTCACTTTCTGAAGGCGGCGCTGGATGACCTCCTGAGAGTCCGAGGCGCGGCTCAACAGCCGCTCACGAAGCGTTTCCAGAGACGGGGGAAGAATGAAGATAAAGACCGCGTCCTCGAACTTCTTCTTAATTTGGAGCGCCCCCTGCACATCGATTTCCAGCAGCACATCGACACCTTGTTCCAGTTTATCCATCAAGGCTTTTCGCGGCGTGCCGTACCAATTGCCGTAGACGTGGGCATACTCCAAAAACTCATGGCGTGCCATGAGATCCTGGAAGGTATCTTCCTCAACGAAATAATATTCGCGCCCTCCTTCTTCTCCCACCCGCGGTTTTCTCGTGGTATAGGAGACGGAATGCCACAGCCCTGGCATGGATGCCACAAGCTGTTTGCAGAGGGTCGTTTTTCCCGCCCCGGACGGAGCGGACACGATGAACAGAATCCCCCGGCGTTCCTGCACGGACCGTCCATCGGCAGATGCAGCATCTGATGGAATCGTATTGGCCGCCATACTCCTCTTCATTCCACGTTCTGCACCTGTTCGCGAAGACGCTCGAGTTCCGCTTTCATCTGAACGACGGCGGTGGCAACCGCCGTATCATTAGATTTCGAACCAATCGTGTTGATCTCCCGCCCCATTTCCTGAAGCAGAAAATCCAACGTCTTTCCGACCGGTTGAGTGCTCTCTATCGTCTGACCAAACTGTATCATATGGGCATCCAACCTGACCAATTCTTCCGTAATGTCAGATCGATCGGCATAGAGAGCCAATTCCTGGTGAAGTCGAGGAAGGTCCGGAACAGGTCCTTCCAACAACTTCTCAACCCGGCTTTTCATTCGAAGGAATGATTCCTGGACCAAAGCCGGCGCCCGTTTGGCCACATGCCCTTTCAATCCGCCAAGCGTCTCAAGACGCTTGATGATGTCTTGGGCCAACAGCGCCCCTTCCTTTTTCCGCATCTTGACCAAGTCTTGTATCGCCAGAATACCAAGTTTCTCCACGAGTTTCGCGAGCTTCGGATCTTCGACCGGTTGATCCGACACACTGAGCACGTCGCGAAACCCTGCCACAAGCCCAATGTCGATGGAACCTCCGAGTTTCAAGCTGCGCTGGAGAGTGCGGAGAGTTTGATAGTACTGTTTCGCCAACTCAGCGTCAAGCTGAAGAGATCGTGTTCCTCCCCGGTTTCCCTGCACAAACACCGTGCACTCGACACGGCCACGCGCGCAATGTTCTTGGATGGCTTTCTTAAACGCCTCTTCGAGCCGCCCGATCGATTTGGGCATGCGAATGGACGCTTCCAAAAATCGGTGGTTGACCGAACGAACCTCGACGGCCACCGTCCCATCCTCCCAAGCACCTTGCCGCCGACCGAATCCTGTCATGCTCTTGATCATCGATCGTGTTTTCCTTTCCACCGGCACAGGTCGTACAAGACGCAGTCTTCACACCGAGGCCTCCGGGCCAGGCATACGTACCGTCCATGCAACAACAGGCGCTGCGACAGATCCGTCCACTGGCGTTTGGGAAATACTTGCTGGAGGTCCTGTTCGATTTGTCCGGGATCGTCCGAATTGGCCAAATCCAGTCGATTCGCCACCCGTTTCACATGCGTATCGACCACGACCGCCGGCTGGCCGAATGCCGCTCCCAATATGACATTGGCGGTTTTTCGCCCCACACCAGGAATAGACGTTAAGGCCTCCATCGTCGCTGGGATTTCACCATGAAATCGTTCGGACACGGCTCGCGCGCAACCGATCAGATGCTTTGCTTTGTTCTTGTAGAATCCGGTCGATTTGATCAGCCCTTCCAATACAGCCGGTTCCGCCTGAGCCATCTCGAACGGCGTGCGGTAACGTTTGAAGAGAGCCGGTGTCACCTGATTCACCCGCTGATCGGTGCATTGCGCGGACAGAATCGTGGCCACCAGTAATTCCCACGGAGAGCCGTGGGCCAGTTCCACCTCTGCCGCTGGCATGGACTGGAGCAAAATCTTGGCAATTATTGACGGAGTTGTTCCGGTCTGTGCTGTGCCTGAGACTCGAGCCTTCATCGCTATGCGGCAATTGTGCAGCGGGTCATGAGCGAGATGCAAGAGCCGGTTCCCCGTCCTGAGGCCGACCCGGAAAATCTAGGGTCCGGTCGACCGAAAGCCGGCTCACGTAGGCATTGAGTTCGGCCAGCAATGGCCCCAAGGTTTTCGGCTGTATGGCGGAGATCCCGATCGCATGGTAGCGCCTGCAGAGTGGCCCGACCTGATCCGGGGGAAGGCGATCACATTTGTTGAGCACCAGCATCCGCGGAATTGTTTCCAGATCGAGATCCCGCAAGACGTCAACTACCGCACTAATTTGCACATCGACATCAGCAGCTCCCGCATCGACAACGTGGAGCAGAAGATCGGCCTCATGCAACTCTTCGAGGGTGGTCCGAAACGCACCGACCAGTTCCTTCGGAAGATCCCGAATGAACCCCACCGTATCGGTCACGATGATCTCACGATCTTCGGGAAAGCGGAGCCGGCGGCTGGTGGTATCCAATGTTTCAAACATGCGATTCTCCGCCGAAACCTGACTCTTGGTCAGAACATTGAGCAACGTGGATTTTCCAGCGTTCGTGTAACCGACCAGCGATATGACCGGTAGACCATGACGGTCTCGGCGTGCCCGGCGCTGGCCCTGATGCTTGGCAAACTGTGCGAGATCCCGTTCCAAATGGGTAATGCGGTCATGAATCCGTCTGCGGTCCGACTCCAACTTTGTTTCACCCGGGCCTCTGCTTCCGATCCCCCCACCAAGACGTGAGAGCTGTGTGCCTTTCCCCAACAACCTCGGCAGGCGATACCGCAATTGCGCTAGCTCGACCTGTACCTTTCCTTCCCGGCTGTGCGCGCGGCGGGCAAAGATATCGAGAATGAGCTGCGTGCGGTCGATGACCTTGATATCGGTCATCTCCGCAATCGCGCGTGATTGGGCAGGCGAGAGGGTCTGGTCGAAAATCACCATGTCGGCGCCCTTGTGAAGGGTTTGGATCAAGACATCTTTCAATTTCCCGCTGCCCAACAGATACCGCTGGTGTCCGTCCGCCGTCCGTTGCGCGATGCGATCGATGACCCGCACTCCGGCAGAATTCGCCAGCTCGGCCAACTCAATCAGCTGCTCTTCCTGTTCCGCCCGTCCATGCGGTGACGCGCTGACCAAGATAGCCGATTCATTGCCGTCCTGAATTGATTGACGTGCGCGCGCGGCATGCACCTCCGCTTCCAGCTCTTCGATAAAGCGGTCGAACTGCAGCAAACACTCCTGAAATGGGACCGTCTTCAAAACATTGCAGAGCCGGCCAGCCCCGTCAGGCGGAAGAAGATGCGCGAGATACAAATTGCCGGGATTCCCATCCGGCAACACCGAGAGGGTACCGATCAGGTCGAGCCGGAGGTACGCAAGATCAGTGAGCGTTTCCTGGCTCAGAGGCTGATCACGCAACTGCGTTCTGATCAGCCGGAGTCCTCGCAGCGACCGGGGCCCGGCACGAAATTGTGCCGATGTCGCCGACGACAGTACGAGATCCGTCCCCACGATAATCTCCTGCACAAGCCCTCGGCGGGTCAGTACGACCGCGATGGGACGGCGAATATCGAGGGTCAGCTGGCACATCGTCTTGGCCAGCTCCGGCGTGAGAACCTTGTCATGCGGCACACGCCGACGATAGAGCCGCTCGATTGCGGATACTTGGCTCCCGCGTAGGCCCGTCAGCTGGCCGTGGACATCAGGAATGGGCAATCTCCTTGTGATAGACCGATGGACCAACGGCGCTGTGCTGCAGCGACGGCAGGATGTCGACGGGGCGTTCGGCTTGAGGATCGGTCATAAGCTTCTGCCGGCCAGCCAGCGCGATCATGGCGCCGTTATCCGTACAATACTCTGATGGCGGCAATGCCAGCCGAATACCTTCTCGCTCAGCTCGTTCGGCAAGCAGTGCCCGCAATCGAGAATTGGCCGATACCCCCCCCACTACTGCCAGGGCGGAAAGTCCCGTGTGGGTAAGCGCCGCAAAAGCTTTGGTCACCAGCACCTGCACAATAGCCTCCTGGTAGCCCGCAGCCAAATCAGCCAATTTCTTTGCTCGTGTGTCATCGTCCATCTTGCGCAAGGTATACAGCAATGATGTCTTAAGCCCGCTGAAACTGAACTCCAGACTGGTCTTTCGTTGATGGAAGCGTGGGAACGGGATCGCCTTGGCATCACCCTTCCGAGCAAGCCGGTCAATCGCCGGCCCTCCGGGAAACTCCAGCCCCAACATCTGCGCACCCTTATCAAAGGCCTCTCCCGCGGCATCATCTCTGGTGCAGCCAAGCAAGAGACACTCTCCCGTCTGTCCTTTCCGATATATGTGCGTGTGTCCACCCGACACGACAAGCACGACACAGGGCAAGGGGAAGGCTGGATCACCCAGCCAAGCCGAGGCGATGTGTCCTTCCAAGTGGTTTACTCCAATCAGAGGGATGCCCAATCCGTAGCTTAACGCCTTGGCATAATTCACCCCAACCAAGAGGGCGCCGGCCAATCCAGGCCCTTCAGTCACTGCAATCGCACTGAGATCGTTCAAGGACAAACGCGCCCGATTCAGGGCATCCATGACCACACTATTAATTTGACTGATATGGGCCCGGGCTGCCAGTTCGGGCACGACGCCGCCGAATTTTCCATGGACAATTGTTTGGGACGCCACCACGTTCGAGAGCACCGAGCCGTCATGTGAGAGAACGGCAGCGGCCGTTTCATCACATGAAGACTCGATTCCGAGCACGAGTTTGTGCAGGCCATTTTCATGGGTTGGGGAATCAGGCGGGCGAAGATGATTCATGGGTCCAAGAATACCGTACTGCCGTGTAAAAACACCACGCCCCCTAGGGCTGTCAGCCGTAGGGGGCGTGGCTACCATTAGCTAGCAATGATGCGTGGAGGCTATACACCCGCCATGGCTTCCTGTTCGATAAAGGCGGGAGCGCCGTCGCGCAGTACTACTTTGACTTTTCGGCTGTCCTTGAACCGTCCCCTAATGAGCTCATCGGAGAGCGGATCACCGATCGCACGCTGAATAGCCCTGCGCATCGGTCTGGCTCCATAGAGCGGCTCGTACCCTTCTTTGATGAGCCACTGTTTGACATCGTCGTCGACCTCGATCTCGATCCCCTTCTCCAACAGGCGAAGATTGATCTCGCGAATGAGAATGTCGAGAATACTGTAGAGCTGTTCCTTCTCCAACTGATGGAAAATCACGACTTCGTCGATCCGGTTCAGAAACTCCGGGCTGAACGATTTCCGCAATTCACCGATCACTTCTTCCTTCTTCCGCCGGGCCGCTTCGCCTTCAGTACTCTGGAACCCCAGCGAGACGCCCTTCTGGATATTCTTGGTGCCGATATTGGACGTCATGATGACGACGGTATTTTTGAAGTCCACCTTGCGACCAAGGCTGTCGGTCAACACGCCATCATCCAAGACTTGCAGCAGCACGTTGAAGACGTCCGGATGCGCCTTTTCAATTTCGTCGAACAAGACCACCGAATACGGCCGGCGTCGGACCTTTTCAGTCAGCTGGCCGCCTTCCTCGTAGCCAACGTAGCCCGGAGGCGCGCCGAAAAGCCTGGAGCTCGTAAATTTCTCCTGATACTCGGACATGTCCACCCGAATCAGCGCGTCTTCGCTGTTAAACAGGAACTCCGCCACCGTTCTCGCTAGTTCGGTCTTTCCGACTCCGGTCGGCCCCATGAAGATAAACGAGCCGATGGGTTTCTTCGTTTCCTTCAAACCCGCGCGTGACCGGCGAATGGCGCGTGCGACGGCAGAGATCGCTTCATTTTGTCCGATCACCCGCTTATGGAGGAATTCTTCCATCCGCAACAGCTTATTCGATTCCTCTTCCTCAAGTTTGAAGAGCGGAATGCCGGTCATCTTGGACACCACGTAGGCGACGTCTTCTTTTCCGATCACCGGCTTGTTCTTTTCCTGATTTTTCTTCCACTCCCGTTTGGATTCATCCAACAGCTTGCGCAACCGCTCTTCCTCTTCACGATGCCGCACAGCCTCCTCGAAGTTCTGCATCGAGATCGACAGTTCTTTCTCCCGCGATACCTTCTTGAGCTCCTGCTCCATCGCTTTCAATTCAGAGGGCAGCGCGTAGGTTTGCAGTTTCGCACGAGAGCCGGTCTCGTCGATCAAATCAATCGCCTTATCAGGCAAAAATCGGTCGGTAATATATCGATCCGACAGCTTGGCAGCTTCGACGATGGCGTCTTCGGTAATCTCGACCCCGTGATGTTCCTCGTATCGATCCCGCAATCCTTGGATGATCTGGATAGTTTCATCGATGCTGGGTGGCTGCACGTGGATCGGCTGGAACCGGCGTTTTAAGGCGCCGTCTTTTTCAATGTGCTTCCGGTATTCATCTAATGTCGTGGCGCCGATGCACTGGATCTCCCCTCGCGAAAGCGCGGGCTTGAGCATGTTGGACGCGTCGATCGACCCCTCCGCCGCGCCGGCTCCGACCAGCGTGTGCAACTCGTCGATGAAAATAATGATGTTGCCGGCCTGCACAATCTCCTTCATAACGACTTTGAGCCGCTCTTCAAATTGCCCGCGGTATTTCGTGCCGGCAACGAGTGAACCGAGGTCCAGCGCAATCACCCGTCGTGACAGAAGATTATCGGGAACTTCCGATTGCACGATTCGTTGGGCCAGCCCTTCGACGATGGCCGTCTTTCCGACACCGGATTCGCCGATGAGCACGGGATTGTTCTTGCTCCGCCGGCTGAGAATTTGCAGGACGCGTTCGATTTCATCGGACCGGCCGATCACCGGATCCAACTGCCCTTCTTGAGCGAGTTGGGTCAGATCGCGCCCGAATTCATCCAATGCCGGCGTATTGCTCTTCCGATCCCGCTCTCGAGGAGCGGACTTTCTCAAGAACGTCACCGTCAATTGGCGGGCCGTGAGAAGATTCGCGCCCAGGCTACGGAGGATCTTGCCTCCGATTCCCTCCTCTTCTCGCAGCAATCCCAACAGGAGGTGCTCGCTGCCAATATGATTGTGGCCCAGCAGCCGAGCCTCTTCGACTCCATACTCAATAACCTTTTTCACCCGCGGGCTGAAGGGGATTTCGCCGAAGGTCATCGTCGTCCCCCCACCCGGCAAATTTCGCTCAATTTCCAACCTGATCTGCTCGGTTGAGAGGCCCATTTTTTTCAAAATCATCAACGCGATGCCATCAGACTCGCGGAGAATTGCCAAGACGAGATGCTCCGTCCCCAGATAGTCATTCTGATGACGCTCAGCCTCCTCACGCGCAAGGATGATGATTTTACGACCTTTGTCCGTGAATCGTTCGAACATCCTATCTCCTCCCCTGGATGAACGTACGGCCCCTCTCGATCCAACCCGTGGAAAAACTTGGTCTCAGTTTAACCACAGGATCTATGAGAGTCAAGGCTGAGAGAAAAAGTGACGCCACCACCGAGACCGGCAGGACCGCCTCACTCATCTTTCTCGCTACACATGCGCACGCCTCTGCGCGTTGACAGTGCGGAACTGTCCCGATAGAATCCCGCACTATTTCGACGAAGAACCTTCCCCACCCATCATGAAAAGCAAAAATATTGGAATTTTGACCAAACCGAAGTTTCCCGAGGTCACACCCACATTGCAAGGAGTTGTGACCTGGCTCCGTGAACGCAACATCACTGTTCTGCTTGATACGACTTCCGCGGTATTACTGAGTGAATCAGGCGGAATTCAGAAAACCCAGTTGGCAGGGAAAGCCGACGTGCTGCTTGTCTTGGGCGGCGACGGCACGATTCTCAATGCTGCGCGGCTGGCGGCGGAACGAAGCATTCCCATTCTTGGCGTCAACATGGGCGGCCTCGGGTTCTTGACAGAGGTGCGGCTGGATAATCTCTATCAGTCGCTTGAGCGTGTCTTCGCCAACGATTATGTCCTCGACGAACGGCTCATGTTGCAGACGCATGTCCATCGTCATGGAGAAACAGTCGCACGGGGCATCATGCTCAACGACATCGTCATCAGCAAGGGCACCCTGGCCCGCATGATTGAATTGCAGATCGCCATTCAGGGTCAATTCGTGACGAACTTACGGGCGGACGGTTTGATCGTCAGCACACCGACCGGCTCCACAGCGTATTCCCTCTCGGCCGGAGGCCCCATCATCAACCCCGCGGTTCAATCCATCATCCTGACGCCGATCAGTCCCCACACCTTGACCCATCGGCCGCTGATCGTCCCTGCAAATGTCGAAATCGAAGTGATGCTGACCAGTAAAGACGACGGAGCGATGGCCACGCTCGACGGCCAAGTCGGCATTGCCATGACACAGGGCGATACGGCGGTGGTGCTGGCTTCCGAAAACCGAACCAAGCTGATTCGGTTCCCGGAAAGCCACTACTATGAGGTCTTGCGTGAAAAACTGAAGTGGGGAGATGGCTGAAGAACGGCGGCCCTCGACCGTTATGCCTTGCCCGTTTCGATCAATCCGATCATGTCCTTGTTGCTCGCGTATTTGAACTCTCCGATACAGTCCGACTCGCCCGTGTGGGCTTTTTCCGCCGCTTCAAGTTTCCGCAGTCCCTTGACGTCGACAGGCTGGCTCTTCCTGGATTGCAAGATATTGTTCAGCTTATCCAAAACAACCTTGGCCTGATCGCCGGCTGATTTGGTCGCAAGATAGCGTTCCACGACTTCTGCGCACCAATCGCCATCCCGCTTGGCGACGCCGACAAGACCTTCGCTGGCTTTTCTGGCCCACCCTGCAAGAAACACCCCCTCGACGACTTTTCCTGCCGCTTCGTCGTAGGCCTGAAAGAGCGCATCATCCGGGTCATTTCCCGTCTTGTTGGGGTTCGTGACGAAGAGGCCTCCTTTATAGGGAAGCCCGACGGTTTCGTCGACCTTGTCACCGACCGCAAACACCACGGCATCGCACGGAAATTCATAATATTGTTTCAGACCGACCGCCACCGTGTCTTCCCCTTTGGGATCTAGCCGATTGTCCTCCATTTCAAGGCCGCGCACACGATTATTCCCATCGACAAGAATCCGCTTCGGCGAGGCCAGGAATTGGAATCCCATTTTCGTCTCACTGACCTTCGGTTCACACTTTGTGAATTCGCCAGTGAGCCCCTTGAAGACATCATCGGCCTTCTGCCCAACCGCTGCCATGCGATCCTTGATACGGTCAAACTCTCTCTGAATACCTTCCAGATCCATATTGTTACACACCGCTCGGATCTCTTTGGGATTGTATTTGCGTTCGACTGGACCACGGCGCACGATGGCCGTCACACGCTCCACCTTCTTATAGCGGATGAGCCAATGGGCAATATCGACCATGACATCTCCCGCTCCGATCACCGCCACATGCTTGCCCATGTCGAACGGCCGATCGCCGAAACCAGGTAGCCGATTGAAGTGATAGACCACGTCTTTTGCGTGAAACACACCCTTGGCGGAATCTCCTTCGACTCCGATGGCCTTGGTCCCCTGTGCTCCGATGGTGAATACCACCGCGCTGGCCCCAAGCCTCCGCACTTCCTCGACAGTCAGATCCTTGCCGTTTCCAACTGTGACATTCCCCAAATAGTGCACATTCGGCTTTTCCAGCAAATCCCAATATTGCTTCCTGAGGCCGCCACGGAGCTTCAGCTTGGAAGGGAAAATCCCATATTCCGCCAGTCCGCCGAACTTAATATCGCGGTTCAGAATGATGACTTCGTGGCCGGCCTCGGCTAACGTTCCGGCAACCGCCATTCCGGCCGGCCCGGCACCCACCACGATAATTACATGCGCATTCGTTGCAGCCATACGGTTGTTCCTCAGAAAAGGTATATGGAGATAGGTATGGAGATCTCAAAAGTGCGGCGAATTTAGCACAGCCAGTTTTTGACTGTCAAAGAGAGACCCGGGAGGTACTCGCATTCCGCTTGGCGCACGCGACATTCCATAGTCGGATGGACCTGTCGTGCGCTCGGAGACGCGAGCATCACAGGGGGGATCTCTCCTTGCGCAAAGAGACCACTCCTGCGGCCACCGGCTTCATGGGGGTGACGCAGCCGGTCCTACGCAGCGCGGTGAGGCGCCATTGCAACAGAAGTTTTTCTGTCGATCAGATCATGGTGTAGGCGACGCAGCTTTAACTCCAAGTCTTCAAAGGACTCTCCCTGCACTTGCTGGTCAGGATAGTCCCTCAGATAGCCGCGCCATTGTCCCTGATCTTGCCATATATTATATGTGGCTACTTCCATGCGAGTGATTCTAGCCTACGCATGAGGATGGGCATAACAATTTATCAGTTTTCACATCTTTCACATCGGGACCAGTGAGACAGAAGTCCCCTCAGAACAACCAGGCCTGCATCCCTCCTTGACATTCTTGAGCAAATACCCCAAGTACATGACCCGTATTTTCGGATAGATCCCTATGCCCTTGACCCTCACCCCCAAGATGCCCCGCGACTCCACATCTCCTGTTTCAGGCGAGGCTGGGTCACTCGCCGTCCGATGTCGCCATGTGACCACCCCCGCCGAAATACCGGCCGCTGTGGCATTGGAGCCGGACGAGACCGTTGTGGTGGAAACCTTCGAGCTCGCCGAAAGGTTAATCGCCCGAGGGATCGACAGCGCCCAGATTGCCGTGAGCCACCTGCCCCCTTCAGACTCAACTTACCCAGGCTATGTTCGAGCCGGTTTGACCGGCAATCTGGCCCCACTCGTCCCCTTTTGTTTCGACCGCGCCAGCCTGGTTATTTTGCCTACCTATAATGAACGGCAAAATCTCCCTGCCATGATCGATGCCATTAGGACCTATCTCGCCACCGATATCCTGGTTGTGGACGACAATTCACCGGATGGCACTGGACTCCTGGCCGACGAACTCAGCCGGCAACACACCTCGGTGCATGTCCTGCATCGGGCCAAAAAGCAAGGTCTGGGACCAGCCTATATTGCAGGCTTCCAGTGGGCACTCACCCGCCACTATCAGTCGATTATCGAGATGGATTGCGATTTCAGCCATGCGCCTTGGGACTTGCCTCGTATGGTCCACAGGAGCGGGACCGCTGATTTGGTCATCGGAAGCCGATATATTCCAGGCGGAGGAACGGAAAACTGGGACCAACGCAGGCGCCTGGTCTCACGATTGGGCAACGCCTATGTCAGCCTGTTTCTCGGTTCGACCATTCACGATTGGACCGGAGGATTCCGCTGCTTCCGCCGAGAATTATTAGCGGAGATGAACTTACAGACGGTCAAGGCAAAGGGCTATGTCTTTCAAGTTGAAATGGCCTGGCGGGCCCGCCAAGCTGGTGCGGTCATTGCTGAGCTGCCGATCCGTTTCAGGGACCGCCTTCACGGCCACAGCAAACTTGGCTGGTCTACGATCTTCGAAGCGGTCAAGGAAGTCCCGTGCATGTATTGGCGGAAGTCCTCCTACCGGTAAGGCTTCAATCAGGCAACAGCAACTTAGTGGGCCGAGGATCGAGCCTATATTCAGAAAACACTGGGGGTACGGGAACTCGACGCAGGGTCTTCGCTCTCGATCTTGTTTAAATCGATCACCAATTCGTCTCGAGTATTGGCAAAGAGATCGTCTATAAAACTGCCCTCCTGGGCGATGACGGCATCGGCCGGTTCAAAGAACAAGTTGAACCCCTTCGCAGCAATCGGTCGCATCGGATACCGCCGGTCGTAAATCATCCCATAGGCAGGAACTTTATAGCTGATCTGCCAATTACCCAACAGCAGGTGCAACTCATTCCCTCGCACATACATCCCCCCAGATGTAACCGTCCGACCAATAAAGGTGAGCGGCTGGCTCAAATAAAACGTCACCCGCTCATTGTATTGCGCCTGAGCCAGGCCATTCGCCAACTGGGCCGACAATAACGCTAATTCATCTTCTGTAAAGACCGGAACGAGCGGCGCGTCGCCTTGAAGCCACCGTTGCGGTGTAATGCGATGTTCTTGAACCTTGAGGCTCGACAAGATC
>DASUMN010000097.1:0-3244 GCA_036277675.1 Nitrospira sp.
GGGATCAATTCACGGCGGACGCCTGCGTAGAAGCTGCAGCGTTTGGGGTAGACATTGTCTTCGATACAAATACCGGCCACACCGGCCCGCTCCCGGTCATTAACGGTGCGCATGACATTCAATGCGTTGCCGTAGCCGGTATCGCAGTCGGCGATGACGGGGATGCTCACCGCCTCGACGATATTGCGCTCGATGGCGAGCTGTTCGCTGGAGTCAATGAAGCTGGCGTCGGGGATGCATTTCATCGAGGCTGAAATGGCAAAGCCGCTGGCCCAGATGCCATCGAAGCCCGCGCGTTCGATCAGACGCGCGCTCAGGGCATCGTGGGCACCGACAATTTTCATGGCCCCCGGCTTCTTCAGAGCGGCCCGGAGCTTCGCGGCATTCGTCATAGGGGCCCCATCATGCGAAAGCGGCGGACCGTTGTCAATGGAAAGTTTGCGGAAGAGGGACGGCGAGAGCCGATCAGAATACCGTTGAGGGAATGTCTTCTCCCCAGCGCTCGCGCAGGGTTGCGCTCTCAATGAAGATAATGCCACGGTCCAGACTTGATTCGAAGCGCAGGGTCACCTCCGTCTGGAACCCGTGCCAGGCGTAGACCTTGACCGGGCCGACCGCGATTTGTCCCGGCGTTCGGTCGAGCGGGCCATATTGGGATTGCAGGTACGCCAGAATCGCGTCATGGGTGTCCTTTCCGCTGTAGCGGACGGTGACTCGGCCGAACTTGTGCTGGAAGGCCGTAAACCGCATGGAATCGACCGGCGTCGTGCCAAGTATTGGTGAATGATCCTTGCGCTCATAGGTCTGAAACCGTCCGGTATCTTCGACGTTGACGAAGCGGTCCTTGTCCGAAAGCGTCGCCCCCCAGGGGATACCATCGAATCCATTGGGATCGTCGAGGATGGGAACAGCCGGCGCCTGGGAGCTCTGCAGCAGCAGGAGGCCCACGAATCCCGTCGCGACAAGCGTTGCCCATCCCCGAAACCGGTTGGACAACGGATCATTCCGCTGAGTCAGTAATGTCGTCATTGAATCGCGGCGCCAGTGTCCGGCTGTCGATGAAGATGTACCCACGCTGCGTGCCGGCTTGATAGGTCAGATTGATTTCAGTGTCCGAGCCGCGCCAGTTGTATTGCTGGTTGAGTCCACGCGTCATTTGTCCGGGTACGCGCTGCAACGATCCAAACTGCGCCTCGAGGAAGGTGAGCACCTGCTTATGAACCTGCTCGCCTTGGTACCGGATCGTCACCCGCGCGAACTGATCGTTGATGGAGACATAGAGAATACTCGTCATCTCGGCGCCGGCGAAGGTCATCGGGCCTATCTTCCGCCGGTATTCTGTGACAGGGGCTCCCGACCTCATGGCTTCCAAATCCTGGCGCGCGGTTAGCGGCGTGCCCCAGGCGATGTTCTGGAATCCCTTGGGATCGTTCACCATCGAGACGGCCCAGAGGGGTCCTGCCGAGTTCACGGTTCCGATCATGAACAAACAGAGCCCGACGAATGCCGGTGGCGAGAGGAAGCGTCTCATGGCGTTTGTGAGAGGCGCGGCACGGTGATTTGTGCAAACGCTACCATGTGAATGCAGTGAACGCAACTCGTGGCGCTTTCTTGCTGAAGCACAAGGCCCTGGCATATAATGCGCGGTCTTTTTACCGCCTGAGGCGCATCCATGTGGAAGCGCCGGGACAAGGGCAGCAAGGAATACCGGTATGATGGACAGCGATGTGTTCGTACAGTCGCTCCAAGATCTGGGAGTGAGTTTTTTTACCGGCGTGCCGGATTCGATCCTCGGCGGCATCATCGCCGAGTTGATGAACCGCCGGCTGTATACGCCCGCGGTTCGCGAGGATGAAGCGGTGGGCATGGCGGCCGGCGCCTACATGGCTGGGAAAATGCCGGCGGTGTTGATGCAGAATTCAGGATTGGGGACCTCGCTCAATACGCTGATTTCGCTGAACATGATTTATCGGCAGCCCTGCATTCTCATCGTGTCCTGGCGGGGCCAGGGCGGGAAGGATGCGCCGGAGCATCTGGTGATGGGTGACGTGATGCCGCAATTTCTTGATACGATGAAAATTCCGCACCGGACGCTGACTGAAAAAACAGCGACGGATGATTTCAGATGGGTAGCGGAGACATACAAAAAACAACAGATTCCGGTTGCGCTCGTTATCACCAAGGGCGTGGTGAAGGGACTGCATCCATGACGATGAGACCAGAACAAGGCACGTTGATCAGCCGGGCACAAGCGATGGCGGCGCTGCTGGAGTTATTGACTGATCAGCCGGTCATCGTGTGCAACGGATTCCCCTCGCGCGAGGCCCAAAAGATCGCCGACCGGCCCACGCACTTTTATATGATCGGCTCGATGGGCAACGCGCCGGCCATTGCGTTGGGCGTAGCGCTGGCCAAGCCGGACAAGCAGGTTGTCACGTTCGACGGCGACGGCAATGTATTGATGGGCATGGGCACGTTGGCGACGGTTGGTGCCCTGAAGCCAAAAAATTTCATCCACATCGTGTTCGATAACGAAGTATATGGGACGACCGGGAACCAGCCGACGATTTCCAACGTGGTGCCGCTCGAAAAAGTGGCGAAGGCCGCCGGCTACGTGCACACGGTCCGCGTACTCGATCGCGACGATCTCGTGTATGAGTTCAAAGACCTGCTGAAAAAAGACGGGCCCAGCATGTTGCTCATCAAAGTGAATGAATTCCAGGAGGAGGCGGACCGGATTCTGCTTGATCCGCCGGACCTGACGAAACGGTTTATGCAGGCAATTAACGGATGAGGGGCGAGACAAGCTTCCCTTGTGCTCGCTGCCCGCGCACACTCGGGCATGCGGAGTCTCGGCGACGCGGGGTCGGGCGGGTGGAACGAGCGTGCTCGGTCAATGCGCGCAGTAAAGGGACGCCTGTCTCGCCCCTCTGGAGAGGAAGGAGAGAAGAGTGATTCTCCTCAATCCTGGGCCGGTCAATGTCAGCGAGCGAGTGCGGCAGGCGCTGCTCCGTCCCGACATCTGCCACCGCGAGTCGGAGTTTACGGAACTGCTGCATCGCATTCAAACGAAGCTGCTCAAAGCCTTTGTGCCGGGGGCGGAGTCGGACTACGTGGCGGTGGTCATCACCGGATCCGGAACATCCGCCGTCGAAGCCGCCTTGCTGTCGTCCTTGCCCCATGGCCGGCGCATGCTCATCCTTAACAACGGTGTGTACGGCGAGCGGATGTCCCAGATCATCGG
>DASUMN010000098.1:0-4604 GCA_036277675.1 Nitrospira sp.
GAGGCGGGAACTGACGCTCCCTCCCAGCACACTGTTCAATACATACGCCGCATACCGATCTTTATGGCCGGCAGGAATGCCCTTGAGCCCTACGCAGAGATGAACCTGCTCCAACGGTTTCTGCTGCAATCGCACGCCGCTACACACATCCGCCGGCCACCGTTTGTGAGGCTCAGTAGGCACCACCGCACGACGGGCGCCGAACGTGCGGGCTATGGTCCGTTCGAGCCGGCGCCGATCGAAGTTGCCCGCGACGGCGAGCACCATTTCCTGCGGCCGGTAGTGGGTCTCGATATAGTCCAAGAGATCTTGCCGCCGCAGCCGCGCGATCGTCTCGGTCTGCCCCAGAATCGGCCGGCTCAGGGGATGCCGCCCCATGACCAGTCCCGTATGAAGTTCCTGGACCAAGTCCTCGGGATCATCCTGCACCATGCGAATTTCTTCGAGCACCACCTGCTTTTCTTTTGCGATTTCTTTCGGTCCAAAACGAGAGTGATGGAAGAGATCCGCGAGCAGATCCAGCGCTTTCGGCAAATGCTGGTCGAGCACCTTGACGTAGAATGTGGTCGTTTCGCGCGTGGTGAAGGCGTTCATCTCGCCTCCGAGCGCATCAATCTCGCGGGAGATGTCCGTGGCCGACCGGGTGGCCGTCCCCTTGAAGAACATATGCTCGATGAAGTGGGAGTACCCCGCTTGCGCAGGACTTTCGTCCCGAGATCCGGCATTGACCCACATGCCGACGGTGACGGACTTGAGCGTCGGAATCCGCTCGGTGACCAAGCGGACGCCGTTGTCGAGAATGATTTTGCGGTACAAGGGGATTACCCCTCCGCGTGATCCTTGGCCCCGCCCGCGGCCGGCGCCGGCAAGACGTCCTTCCGACTGAGCCGAATCTTGCCCTGCCTGTCGATCTCCAGCACCTTCACGAGAATCTGATCGCCTTCGGCCACTTCATCGGACACGGCCTTGACCCGATGATGCGCCAGTTGCGAGATGTGCACCAACCCATCGGTGCCCGGCAAGACTTCGACGAATGCACCGAAATCCATGATCTTTCTGACCGTACCCGTATAGATCTTGCCGACCTCGACTTCCTCGGTCAGCCGGCTGATGATGTCTTTGGCCTTCTGCAGCGACTCGCCGTCGGAGGAGGCAATGGTGACGATCCCCGTATCCTCGACATTGATCTTGACGCCGCAATCAGCTTGGATGCCGCGAATGGTTTTCCCGCCCTGGCCGATGATGTCCCGGATTTTGTCCTGCTTGACCTTCATCGTATAGATCCGAGGCGCGAACGGCGACAGATCGGTCCGTGCGCCCGTGAGGGCCTTGGCCATATGACCCAAAATGTGGAGACGGCCCAAGCGAGCCTGTTCCAGCGCCTGTTGCATGAGGGCCGTGGTAATGCCGCCGATCTTGATGTCCATCTGCAACGCCGTGACCCCGTTCTTAGTCCCGCACACCTTGAAATCCATGTCGCCCAAATGGTCTTCAAGCCCGAGAATGTCGGACAAAATCATCACCCGCTCATCTTCCTTGATGAGCCCCATGGCAATGCCGGCAACCGGCTCCTTGATCGGCACACCCGCATCCATCATGGCCAGCGTGCCCCCGCAGACCGTCGCCATGGATGATGACCCGTTAGACTCCAGAATTTCCGACACGAGCCGCAGCGTATAGGGAAAGACGTCCTTACCAGGAATGACCGGCTTCAAGGCTCGTTCCGCCAGCGCCCCATGGCCCACTTCTCGCCGGCCGGGAGACCGGAGCGGCCTCGCCTCACCCACGCTGAATGGTGGGAAATTGTAATGAAGCATGAACGTTCTGGTGTATTCCCCTTCCAGCGCGTCGATGCGCTGTTCATCGTCAGTGGTGCCCAAGGTTACGACGGCAAGGCTCTGCGTTTCACCGCGTGTAAAAAGAGCGGAGCCATGGGTGCGCGGCAACACTCCCACTTCGCAGGTAATCGGCCGAATGTCAGCCGGTCCGCGTCCATCCGCGCGCGATCCCTTTTCCAAAATCATATTCCGGACTTCCGTGTATTCCAGACCATGGAAGACGATCTTGATATGCCGCTCGCTCGTGGGCTGATCCGGATTCTTGAACTTCGTTACCGCCTCCGACAAGACCTGGTCCAATCGCTCCTGGCGCGCCGTCTTGTTGGGGATCATGATTGCATCGCGGATCGGCTGGGCGACCATGGCTTTCACCTGTGCCGCGAGAGTGGAATCGATCGGTTCAGCCTTGACCTCGCGTTTCTTATTCCCGACTTTCTTCGCCAGTTCATCGATCTTGGCCACGATCTTTTTGATCTCAGCATGCGCCAATTCGAGCGCCTGAAGCATCGTGGCCTCCGACAACTCGTTGGCTCCTGCCTCGACCATCATGACGGCATCCGCGGTACCCGCGACGACCAGATGCAATTCACTTTTGTCCATGGTCTCAAGATCAGGGTTGACGACGAACTGTCCGTTCACTCGGCCGATCTTGACGCCGGCCACGGGCCCCTGGAAGGGAATGCTCGAGATGGCCAAGGCCGCCGATGCCGCGGTGATGCCGATCACGTCGGACGAGCCGGTCTTGTCGACGGAGAGGACCGACGCAATCACCTGTGTTTCGAAGTAATAATTTTCTGGAAACAGAGGCCGCAACGGGCGATCGATCAGGCGGCTGGTGAGCACTTCTTTCTCGGACGGCCGTCCTTCCCGTTTGAAGTAACCGCCGGGAATCTTGCCGGCGGCGTAGGTCTTCTCCTGATAATCGACCGTCAACGGAAGAAAATCGATGCCCGGCTTTGCCGTCTGCGCGGACACGGCAGTCGCTAAGACGACCGTTTCGCCGTACGAAGCCCAAATTGCGCCGTCCGCTTGCTTGGCGATGCGGCCGGTTTCCAGCCGGAGCGTTCGCCCCGCGATGTCGAGTTCAACAGTATGTACCATCTCTGGTCTCCTTCTCGTGAGTCCCACAGATGCCCACAGAGATAGGCTCATAGCTGTTTTGTGATGAGCCCATGTCCGTGTTCACCTGTGTGACGGGTGATTCCCGCACCGCACGCGGACACACACAACCGCATGCGGCCGGCTTACTTACGAATACCAAGGCGATCGATCACCGCCCGATACCGCGCATCATTGATACCTCGGAGATAATCCAGCAACCGCCGACGCCGTCCCACCAATTGCAACAACCCTCGCCGCGAGTGATGGTCCTTTTTATGTGTCTTGAAGTGTTCGGTCAGATACGTAATGCGGGTAGTCAACACCGCAATCTGGACCTCCGGCGACCCTGAGTCCGTCTCATGACGCCGATGCTGCGTGATCAATGCCGTCTTCGCTTCTTTGAGTAACGCCATGGTCTGCTCCTCTTTCCTAGTTCAATTCAGCGATTCACTCTCCGCCAATACTTTATGGACCTTGACGAGACCGGCTGTCTTCCCGCCAAACACGCCGATCGCAAGCAACCGGCCTTCCCTATCAAGTAGACGGATCGAGACCGGCTCACTTGAGCAGGGCAACCGCTCGATCCCGACAGGAGACACGGTACCTCCATGCAGGACCACCCGTGCCTGTTCGCTGGTCACCGTCATGGCCGATAACCGGTCCAGCGCCTGATTCAGTGAAACCAGATGCCGGGGCAATGTCCCGATGGCCACCTGATCGGCGACCTGATCAACCGTGAGCGCCTGCTCGATAGAGAGAGGGCCCACACGACGACGCTCGAGTGCGGCGAGATGTCCCCCGACTCCTACCGCTTGGCCGATATCGGCGCACAAAGTTCTGATGTACGTGCCTTTTGAGCACACCACACGCAGGGTCACATCCCGGCCATCGACGGCAAGAATGTCCAGTTCGTGCACGATGATCGGTCGGTCCGCCCGTTCAACCGTCTCACCGGCCCTCGCCGCTTTGTAGAGAGGCCGTCCTCCGACTTTCACAGCCGAATACATCGGCGGCACCTGCCGTTGCGGACCACGAAAACGCCCGACCACCTCACGCAGCACGTCTTCGCGAACCACTGTCGGATCCGCCTGCGCGAGCACCTTACCGGTTGCATCCTGCGTATCGGTTGTCTCACCCAGCCGCAACACCGCGCGGTATTCCTTATCCCAATCGACCAAGTACTCCGCCACACGCGTCGCACGCCCGACTAACACCGGCAAGACACCGGTCGCCGCAGGGTCCAGCGTGCCCGCATGGCCGACCTTCATTCCGCCCAACAGGCCGCGTACCTTGGCGACGACATCGTGGGAGGTCCAGCCCGCTTCTTTGTTCACCACGAGCACTCCCTCGGCCAAGGCGGTTCGTCGGCTCATGTGCGTCACGGTACCCATATCGGCCTATGATTCCAAACCCGCTCTATCCGAAGCATCCGGAACATTCGACGGCGGCGTTGTGCCCTCCCGTTCGGCATGCCCGTGTAACCCGTCCAACAATCGCATGATGCGGTCGCCGCGCAGACCGCTGACATCTTTCTTGAACATCACTTCAGGCAGATACCGCAACGTGAGGCGCCGGCCCAATTCAGCCCGCACGAATCCTCTGGCCTTGGACAGCCCGGCAAACACGTCCTGCTCGGCTTGCCCCGTCTCCATCGTCGTGACAAAG
>DASUMN010000099.1:0-5775 GCA_036277675.1 Nitrospira sp.
CGTGTCCTGGCAGCGCGCAACGCCTCAAGTGAAGCAGGCGTGGCAAGTGCGACCAAACCGTCGAGCGCCTCCCGCCACACTTGCGGCTCAGAATCGAGCAGCGCCTCTGCAAGAAGCGGAATGACCGACTGCTGCCGATGCTGCCATATCACGCCGAGAAGAAATACGCGCAGCCGAGTGTCTGTCGCTACGCGAATCGGCTACCAACTCAGGAATAACCTCATGGGCTAACTCCAGTAAGCCGTGGAATGCACCGTCGGCATCCCCCTCACGGAAACGCTCCAAGTAGTCGGCAATCTGTGGCGCGAATGTCGCCATGTGTGTAAGGCACCCTAAAGTAACCGCTCACCGGCCGCCGCCCCTCCGAGGGGTCCGAACTCGCCGCTGGCGTGCCGGGCGGCGGTTCGGTGGAGCGTCTGGTTCAGCATCTTCTTGGCCATCATTGTAGACATCAAAGCCCGCCTCAATACCGCGATCTCCGAGATACTTCATGACCGCTGGTGAGAGTACGAAGCCGTTGTTCTTCGACCGCATCGAAAGGCCCACAAAGAAATCAACCTCATACTGCTTCGTGAGTCGCCGCCATATCCTAACCGCACTGGGCAGTCGGCGAAGGACGAGCATCATAGCCTCAGCACAATCCCACTCATCCGTATCCTTGGATTTCAAGGTGAGCCGCCACGCTCCAAATCTGGCAATGCGCATCACCGTGCCGTCCTTCTCAAGGACCGGCTTGCCTTTCTGTTGCGACTCATCAGGATCACAGCCCATAACCTTGGTTACGTCCTCAGGGACGAGATTCTCGGAACTGATCCGCAATGTGATGCGGAACCATTCTATCGGGCCACCATACCAGACAGTGCCCTGTGGCGCGCATTTTGGGATGGCTGGCTTAGGTGCTTTCATGCCGAACTATGTTTAGCCCGATCTGGGTAAGAGCCTGATCCGCCCATACCTGTCCGAATAACACGCCACTTCGGTTCGTGAACGATACGCCAGAGCCATTGCCGTTTCAATAGAGATGGGCGAAGCGTGTCGAGAGCCCCCGCCATTGAAGCAGCGGCGGTTCTCGGTATACAGTGACGCCCTGATGTCGGAACGATTCACCAAGCTGGTCGAGATCATGGCGGCGCTGCGCGCCCAGAACGGTTGCCCGTGGGATCGGAAGCAAACCCACGAGTCGTTGAAGCCCTACCTGCTCGAAGAAACCTACGAGGTCTTGGAGACGATCGACCAGGGCGATACGGCCAAGCTACAGGAAGAACTGGGCGACGTCCTGCTACAGGTGATTTTCCACGGCCAGATCGCTGCGGAGAGCGGCACGTTTACCGTTGACGACGTGATGGAGACGCTTGCGGAAAAACTCATCCGCCGGCATCCCCATGTCTTTGGAACAGACTCGGGAGCCGCGCCTCTCGCGAACGGCGAACAGGTGTTGAGCCAGTGGGAGCTGATCAAACAGGCGGAGCGGAATGCAGCCGGAAACACGCAGTCGGCGCTGGACGGCGTGCCGAAAACCTTGCCTGCCCTATTGCGAGCCTATCAAACGCAAGCCCGAGCCGCCCGGGTCGGGTTCGATTGGCCGCACAACGCCGCAGGACTCGAACAGATCTTCGGCAAAGTCGCGGAAGAAGTCGCAGAGATGAAAGAGGCGCTGGCTCAAGCCGGAGCAGAGGGATCTCCAGAACAAACTGGCGGGCAGACAGCAATCGAAGCGGAGTTAGGCGATATTCTCTTTTCCCTCGTCAACCTCGCCCGCTTTGTGAAAGTGAATCCCGAAGATGCGCTCCGTCGGTCGACCAATCGCTTCATTGATCGATTTCATCTCGTGGAGTCCCAAGCAGCCGCGCAAGGCAGGTCGTTGACCGATCTGACGTTGGCTGAGATGGATCTTCTCTGGGAAGAAGCAAAGCGGCGCCTGCACCCAGAAACAGCTGCCTCAAAGAAGGACGTCCATCCATGAGCGAGAATCAGGGACCGTACCAAGAAGGCAAGCGCGCCGGGCTACATCCGTTGGTCGTCGTCTTCGGCATCTTGATCGGGCTCTGGTTGTTCGTGGCGCTCCTCGTACCGAGTTCGCGCAACAAACAGGCGACCGGCACCGAAGGCCCCAGTGTATCGGCCATCGAAGATCCGGAAGCAGCTCCCGTCATCTTCAAAGTCCAGACAACGATCCTGGAGATGAATACCGTCGGGCTGGTCGTGCCTCAACAGGCGACGGACAGTCAGATTGTCGCCCTATTGAAGCGATTGAAACAAGATCGGCTGGCCGGCACCCTTAGCGAACAGATCCCTGCCACCACGCCGGGACACAAGCTGGGCGACCACGCGATCGCGGACATTTATATTTTTTCAGACAAACGATTCGCTGAGGCGGAGACCCTCCGCACCTTGACGCGTGGCGCGCACGCACCCGGCACGCTCTATCCCGGCGCCATCCCGTTTGAAACCGCCATGGAGGAAGTTCGCGCGCACTACCGCATCGATCTCAACGACACCGGCAATCCGGACAACGGATCGCTCGGCTTCGCCGATGAATCCGGCGTCCACTCCAAGCACTTTCGCCGGATTTTCTAACCGCTCCTCCTCGACCAACAGCGGCAAAATCAACACCGCAATCCCCAGCGGTTTTTGCCTACTGCAAGATGGCCCTAGGTGAATCCCTGCCCACAAGCTATTGGGGACCCCGACAGCTCTGCCACAATGATGAAATAATGGGCAAGCTGTTCAGCACCCACTCAATCGTGAAGAATTGCATCGTAGAACTCAATTATACACAGGGCTATCCACAGCAATTGTGGGTCACTGAATGATGGGAACTTTTGAAGGGATGCGGCCGTGGAGTACTTATCTTGTTGCAAAGAAAATCCAGAAGCGGTTAGAGCCCGACGCGCCTTCGGACCTCCTCACGCACCAAATGTTTGTCTGCTTCAAACAACAGGGCGAGCTTGGGAAACAGATGGGCCAATGCACCGACATAGGGTTCGATCTTGACATCGCGCCGTTCAGCCAACAGGCCTTCCGCCTCGGCAATCCGAAGCTTCCAATCTGCGATCTTACGCGAGAGGACGTTCCCGATGATCAATTGCTGCCCCGGAGATCCGGCGACCTGGTCCATTAATTTGATCTTCAGCACCTCCAACTCGCTTGGGATCGACACTTTCACACGAACCCCATGCGGCGTCGCCCATGTTGGGCGCTGAATCGCATAGTCATAGGAAAAGACCGGCTCCCGCGGCTCTCGAAATGGCCCGCTGGGTTCAGAAACCGTCAGCGTATGGTCCATGGGCTTTGTCATATCCCGCTCCCTGACCCTCGAAAAGATTGAGGCACCAACCCCACTATAGGACGCGACCAGCAGGGAGAACAAGAGGAGAGCGTTTTCGGCGGACTGTTTTGACAGCCTCCGTGTAAATACGAGACACGTCCCACACATCCTGGTATACTCCAAAGAAACTCATGGGGAATAGGCATGGCCAAGCCAGGCTATCCAGGACTTGTACAGGTACCTCCCAGCGATCGTTCACTCCTAAAACGTCGCTTGGCAAAGTGGGCTTTCCTCATCAGCTCTGTCATCGTCGGCATCTCGGCACTCAATATCTGGCTCCCCTCACCTGACCGCACCCGTGATTGTCAGCCCGGTGTCGATGCAGGAAACGCTTCTTCTCTGAGCCACGATTGTACCCAAGCAACACACACTGTCGCCGCTGCTCCATCCCCTCACACAGAATTGATCATGAGTCAACGGACCACGACGGCAGCACCTAAGCGCGTCGTCCCGATTCAATCACGGGCCGCCATGCCGCTCGCCGCGGCACCCTCCCCCAAGCAGCCTGTTGATCACGCTTCAACACAACCCGAGGCCGGCCAGGCAACGACGACTCCCCCGGCCAACTCCAACAACGACACCGCAAACCAGATCGTGGCATCCTCCCAAGAGGACGAATCCGCTGCGAGCGTGATCGATCCACCACCTGCCACGAGCCACGCTCTCTCACAGTCCAATCCGGATATTCTCTTAGCCGAACAAGGCGACGCTTTTGCCCAATATCGCCTCGGCCGATTTTATGCTCAGCAGAGCGGATTGCACTCGCCGGAATCCGTGAGCTGGTATATGAAAGCCTCCGACGGTCTGCGGCGTTTGGCATCGAACGGCAATGGCAAAGCGATGTACGTCCTCGGAGTCATGTACGCGTTTGGGCGCGGTGTGGTACAGAACAAAGAAGAGGCCAGGAACTGGCTGGCACAGGCCGTGGCCCATCAAGTCCCGGCAGCCGGCCCGGTCCTCGCGAGCCTGGACAAGAACCGTCCGGCCGATCCCAACCCACCAATAGGCGTCCAAGTTAAGCGACGTCAGACATAAGACCTCCGCCGATGGACTCCACCGTTCGCATTAAGACCAAGGCCCCGACCCCCTACAGACTCACGGCCATCGAACCCGACACGCACGACACCAAGACCTTTCGTTTTGAACTTCCCGCCGATGCCACGCTGGACATGCTGCCAGGCGATTTTCTCTACGTCCATGCGACAATCGACGGCAAAACCATCAAACGCGCCTATACTCCGTCCTCCTTGCCGGGTTCAACCGGCTTCTTCGACTTGACGGTCAAGCGCTACGAATCCGGACTGGTCTCCAAGTATCTCCACAATCAGCGCATCGGGGATTCGGTGCTCATCAGCGGGCCGAACCCCGGAGGTCATTGGGTGGACGGGATGGCAACACGAGTGGGATTCGTGGCAGGAGGGACTGGAATCACCCCGATGATTTCCATCATCCGCTGGATTCTCACGAAACATCTCGATGCGGAGCTGTTTGTGATTTTCGCCAACAAGACCGAGGCAGACATCATCTTTCGGCAGGAATGGGATCGAGACCTTCAAGCCTACCCGAACTTTCATTGTCGCCACGTTCTGGAACAGCCTCCGGCAGGATGGACACAAGGAACGGGCCGGGTGACGCCGGATGTGTTACGTCAACACCTTCCCCCGCCAGGACCCGACACCTGTGTGTTTCTCTGCGGCCCCCCGCCGATGGTCGATGCGCTGGAGACCACGCTGAAGGAACTCGGGTACCCGGAGCAGGCTATCATCCTTCCCTGAACGTTTGCTTCTCTTGGTGCATTATTCCTCAGTCAGTCTCCACACTCATGAGGAGTTTCTCCCCTAATTGTGGCAGCATTCTCGTTCCAGTCTTTCTCAACCATCTGAATTGACACTGTATTTTTCTGGGCACACTCCTCGCTCCTCATACCCGGATGTGCCCTCTACAGATATTCTCTGTCGCAGCCCACAGGAGGTGGCTATGCCGCACCACGGTCTGTTATCGCAGAGCAACCACAATGCTGCCAGTCTGGCGGTCATCCAGGGCATTCACCAACTGGCTGACACCGTCCGCGCGAACGGCGGTCAGCCGCTCGATCTTATCCTGCCCGACGGGTCCCGTCTGAATTTCGGATTGCAACCCCGCGCTGTGATGTCCATTCGTGACCCCAACATACTCCCCGACTTGGCCCACCCGACGCTTGGCGCGCTCGGTGAAGCCTTCGTCGACGGCCGCATCGACATCGACGGCGACATTATGACCGTCATCGCCGCCGCCGAACGGCTCGCAGCGGACGGAGGATCCCCGCTCACGTCCCGTGTCAGTGCGGTCTCGTCCAACCATACACCCCTTCAAGACCTTGCGGATATCAAGCATCATTATGACGTCGGCAACGAGTTCTACCGCCTCTGGCTCGATGAGCGTATGGTCTACTCCTGTGCCTACTTTGA
>DASUMN010000100.1:0-14616 GCA_036277675.1 Nitrospira sp.
AAGCAAGTCGTGGTACGCTGGTGCCGAGACGGCCAGTTTGGGGTCGAGTTTCTCAGTCTCGCGCCTGAGGATTGGGCGAGACTCCAGCGTACGATTAAAGAGCTGGAGCGGCAGCCCTACGAACGAGCACGTCAGAGCGACTCCGTTGCGTAGCCTTTCCACGATTCTCACACGATCGGGCGGTCACCATCTTCCCGAAGGCAGGGGGCAGTATTACGCCGCTTGAGCCGTCCGGTGTTTGGCGGCTTGGCCTGCGATGTCGAGCGCCGCGACGCGGTAGGCTTCGGCGTAGGTGGGGAAGTTAAAGACGTTGTCGATGAAAGACTCGATGCTGGCGCTTTGTTGAAGTGCCAACTGTCCAATATGGACCAGTTCGGTGGCCGAATCCCCGACGATCTGGATACCGAGCAGTCGCTCGCCGGTTGTGTTCGGATGGTCGTCATTGCCATTTTTCTCGGTCTGTGGTGGCCAAAAGTTTAGGGGGGTGTGCGAGGTCTTGGTGACTTTGCAACGCCGGGTAACTATACTTCCGTCATGGACTGATCTGAGGGGGATGGGAGGGGGATATGAGGATTCGGCCCTATTGTTCAAGATTTGATGCCTGGGTGGCCATCATGGGGCTAGCGCTGGTGATGGGGGTGGCACGAGTTTCTTTCGCCGGTACGGACACGATCACCAAAGAAGCAAAGGAAACGCTGGAGGCGACGAAGCAATACACCGTTGAGCAAAAAGAAGCGTTCCAGCGGAAGGCCCAAGAGGAGCTGGCGGTTATCCAGAAACAGATCAATATCTTGCGGGGTAAGGGGCATGAGGTCTCAGCGGCAACCAGAGCGGAACTTCAGAAATCCATCGATGAGTTGGAAAAGAAAAAAGATGCGGCCAAGCACGAGTTGGAGCAACTGAGGGCCGTGACGGACTCAAAATGGGCTACCATGAAAGCAGACGTGAACTCCGCGCTCGAGGATCTCAAACGTTCCTATCAGAAGGCCCTGTCCCGCCTGCCCTAACGGGACATTGTTTCAGAAGCACGAATCAAGTGTGGGCCAAGAGAAAAGAGGTATGATCCGATGAAAGTGATCAGTCTGGCGGATTATCAGCAATATGGTTCCGAAAAGATGAAGAAGCATAATCTCTTTCAGACGCAGCGGCTGTTCTGTGATGTCTACTGTCTGGAGCCGGGTCAGGAGCAGAAGGGGCATGTCCACGGAGATCAGGATAAAGTGTATTTCGTTCTGGAGGGGGCAGGGACGTTTCACGTGGGTGCCGAGAAACAGGTGCTCGGAGTCGGGCAAGGCACGATGGCTCCCGCAGGCGAGGAGCATGGAGTCAAGAACCACACCGATCGGCGGCTTAGGGTGTTGGTCTTCGTCGCGCCTAATCCCGCGTGCCAGATGATTTGAGGTCGGGAGTCTCTTCAAAATACCGAGGGGGAGAGTGCAGGATCCTGCGCTCTCCCCCTCTCTTGTATCAGGCTACAATCGCCGCCTGCTTACGGCTTATAGTCGTTATGTTCGGACGGTTTGCCGTCGTGTGAGAACTGATGCTGATAGGCAATGACCTGCCAGATCTGCTGTTCCGACAACATGCTCTTCCACGCCTTCATCTTCGTCTTGGGCACCCCTTCCGACACGCGCCAGAACCAATAGCTGTCCGAGAAGCGCGTGGCGTTCTTCGGGTCGCGGAGGTCGCGGGCGCCCTTCTTGACCGGTTTGCCGTCCTTGCCGTGGCAGCTGGCGCAGTTGATCTGGGGATTCGCCTCGCCGATATAAATCAGCGCGCCTTCTTCGATCGCCTTCGGATCCGTCCACCCTCCCGCCGGCATATGTTTGTCGGCATACTCGGCTGGAACCGGGGGCAAGGGGGGCTCATCTTCAGCGAACGCCATGCCTCCCGACAGAATCAACGCGCATCCTGCGATCACGACCGCTAACCCCACCGTTCTCCGTCTCATTCGCACCTCCCTAGCAAATTAGTAATATGAGTTTGACTACGTGCGATGCGATTCTCTTGCTCCTGCTGCTCGTTTCCCTGTTCACCGAGCGCGGACTATAACACAAACCTACGATCACGAAAACATCTTACCGAATAATTTGCCATACCGCCAGAGGCGTTCATCCGACGTAAAATGCTGCAAATTTCGGTCAGATGGTTTTCTGTGCAAGGGTTATCCCTAAACACACTTCGGTATGTACGAAGGATTACTTGATGATCTGTTTGACCGTTTCGACGATCGACCGCGAGCCGATGCCGAAGTGGTCCACGAGTTCTTCCGGTTTGCCGCTGTGCGGGATCACGCGGACCGCGAGTTTATGGACCTTGATTCCTTCAGTTCCGACCGCGCTGAGCACAGCATCACCCAAGCCGCCATGCGCGTAGTGATCTTCGACGGTCACGATACGGCCATGAGTCGCCCTCGCGCTGTCCAACAAGGTCGTGCGGTCGATGGGAACGATACTGTAGAGGTCGATGACACGAACGGCGATGCCCGCAGCCTTCAATTGATCGTGGGCGTTCAGCGCCTCGAACAAGGTGACACCTGCTGCGACGACCGTCAGGACGTCGGATGCACTCTGGCGAAGGACTTTGCTGCCCCCAATTGGGAAGTGCTCTCCCGCATTGTAGAGCACCGGGCTTTTCGGCCTACCGGCGCGGATATAGACCATTCCTTTGTGCTTCGCGGCCGCTTCCACCAGCCGATAGGTCGAGGTGCCGTCCGATGGGTAGAGGACCGTGACGCCTGGCTGCGCCGCCATCATGGCAATGTCTTCCAATCCCATTTGCGACGGGCCATCCTCGCCGATGCTCACGCCGACGTGGGTGCCGACCAGCTTGATGTTCGCCCCGCTGATAGCGGCCATGCGAATGAAGTCGTAGGCGCGTGTGAAAAAGGCGGCGAAGGTAGCGGCGAACGGAACCTTGCCGCAGGCAGAGAGCCCGGCTGCAGCGCCCAGCATATTTTGCTCCGCGATGAAATTCTCGAAAAACCGATCGGGAAATTGTTTCCCGAATTTATCCGTGTAGGTGGAGTTCTTGACGTCGGCGTCGAGGGCGACAACCGAGGGATCAGCCTCTCCTAAGGCCGCCAGTGCCGCACCAAAGGCTTCACGCGTGGCGACTGTGTCGCCGATCTTGTAGGCGGGGGGCGCCATGGGTTTGGCTGATGGTGTGCGAGAGGAGGCCGCAGGAGGCAGTTTAAACTTTGGAACAGCCTTCGTCGGTTTGATGCGTTTCGTCAACTCGTCGATCGCTTTTTGGGTTTCCTCGCCCTTCGGAATCGGTTTCCCATGCCAGCTGGGATGATTCTCCATGAAGGAGATGCCCTTGCCCTTGAATGTTTTCGCCAACAGAACCGTGGGCTTGCCTTTGGTCTTCGCGGCGTTCGCAAATGCCGCAAGCAAGGCTGTGTGATTGTGCCCATCCACGACCAACGCGTTCCATCCGAACCCGGCCCAGCGAGACTTGTAGGCTTTCATGTCGTGCTGGAGCATCGTCGGATCGCTTTGCCCCAAGCGATTGATGTCCACGATGGCGCAGAGATTGTCGAGCTTGAATTGCCGTGCCAGCTCCACGGATTCCCAGACGGAGCCTTCGACCGATTCCCCGTCACCCATCAGCACATAGGTTCGGGCCGTATTTTTCTCAAGCCGCTTGGCGTTCAGCGCCAACCCGATGCCGGCCGCCAGTCCTTGGCCCAATGATCCGGTGGCCATATCGACAAAAGACAATCGGGGCGTCGGGTGGCCTTCAAGATCGGACGTCAACGTACGTAACTTCAAGAGATCGCTTTTGGGAAACAGCCCCGTCTCGGCCCAGGCGGCGTACAGCAGCGGCGCGGCGTGGCCTTTGGACAGGACGAATCGATCGTTGTTGGCGGCCTTTGGATTTCGAGGATCATACCGCATGACGGAGAAAAAGAGCGCCGCCACGATATCCGCGGCGGAGCAACAACTGGATGGATGTCCGCTTCCAGCTTCACTGGTCGACCGGACGCTTTCGATGCGAAGCTGGGCCGCTTTATTTTGGAGCAGTGTGAGCAGGGTGGACGACGTAGATGGGCCGGCCATAGGAACTCCTTTCAGGAGAGTAGACGATAGATATAGAGTCTTCCAGAGCGAATGGTTCTTCGTTTTTGATATTCACATGCGGGGGTTGAAGCTAGCAAATCAGCTGGGGGGAGTCAATGAAGAGAATAGCCGGCCCGGGGGAAATTCAGCAAAGATACCAGCAAATGGTATGTCACGTATCGGTGAAGACCTCACTTGAGCAACTGCTTTGAACTCCGTTATACGCGCTCACGGCAAAATAGTAGCGGCTGTTCATGTCTAGATCCCTCACCGATCCGTTTGGTGTGGTCACAAATTTGGCGTTTTCATAGGCACAGGAGCCGGCTTGCCCAGGAGATTGTTTCCCGTAATGGATGTAATAGCCGAAAACGCTGGAATCATTGATAGGGTCCCAAGCCAAACTGGCCGTAGCGCCCATAGGAGTGGCAGTTGTCGTAATCACCGGGTCTCCCTGCTCACCCGCTCCGCAACCGGACAGTGCTAGGAACAGGACAGCCAATGCGATCCGGCAGGCGGAGGCATGAACAGATTTTTGACGTGCTGTGTTCATCGGAAGTTTCATGTCGGTCGCAGGACACTAAGCAAGAGTGATGCCAGTAAAGCAGCTCGAAATTACTAATAAAAATCAGCATATGGCTGTAAGTATCGTTCCGTTGTGAAGGGTAGAGCATGCATTATTAACAATGGCACACCGGGGGTTGTTGCTTGAAAGGCAGGAAAAAGTGCGCGCTGACCGGTGAAGGGTTCTTCCGGCAGCAAATGCAAACTCTTGGCGGATGCCTAATAGGGGAAAGTCAGAAGAGGAAAAATTTGCCGAGATAGATCGTTGACCGTGTGACGGTGGAAGGAGAGTAACCGGATGAGTGGTTATGGCACAGTGCGGTTACGGAAAAATCGGAGCAGCAGGTAGCCGTTGATGGCGATGACAAAGGAAAGGATGCTGTATGTCGTGAAGGCCGAGGCCAGTTGAAGTTCGCCCAGGACGCGTGAAAGTCCGAATCCGACGATCACTCCGTCGAACGCCATGCAAATCCGTCTGAACGTTTCCGGGTCTATCAAGCGGATGAGGAAGGTTCCCAGAGGAATTCCCAACAAGACGCTGGGAGCAATGAGGGGAATCAGCTCCATTGCTTCGGTGTTATAGAGGCCGATGAAAACATAGGCGACGGCAGTGAAAGAAGATTCTGCCAGTCGAATGGTGCCCAGGGCGGCACGGAAGTCTTGCTTCGGATAGCCTTGATTGTTGAACAGGAGGGCCAAGGGGGGGCCGGAAATCGTGGTGATGGAGTAGAGGGTGCCGAGTCCTGCTCCGAACGGTACGGCAATGGCCTTTTCAGCTCGAATGGGTTTTCGGATGCCAGCGGCTTGGAGAAGAATGAGAGGCAATAGGAAGAAGTAGGTCACGAACTTGACCCATGCCGGATGGACCATCGACAGGAGATAGCTGCCAACGGCGACGCCGATAACCAGGCCACCTACGATTGGTGCAACGCGCCAGACCACGTTGCGGATGCTGTGCCGGTTAATGAAGAGCACATAGGCATTGATAACAATTTCAACAAGGACCAAGGCTGGGTTCAGGACTCGGTTGGTATAGAACAACAGGGCGATGGGAACCGTAATAGAGGAGAAGCCGTATCCAAGGGCGCCATTGACGATTGAGGCGACAAAGGTGATGGAGATGAGAACGATGATATCCATGACTCAGGCGGTTTTAGATTTCGCGGCAAAATCAGCCAGCGTGTAGTTGTCGAGAATGCCGGCGATCGCGTCTCGGACCGATCCCATGACCTGTTGCACGGGGCAGTGGGCCCGCTTGGCGTAGGGGCAGTCGCTGCATTTCTGATACGCCGTTTTGCTGACGCAGCCGATTGGAGCGAGCGGGCCATCAAGAATGCGAATCACGTGACCCAGCGAAATTTCTTTCGGCTGTTTGATGAGGCTATACCCTCCCTTGACGCCTCGCTTACTTGAAAGCAGTCCGGCTCGTTTAAGCGCGAGCAGAATTTGTTCGAGAAATTCGATGGGGATATGTTGGCGAACCGCGATGTCATGGCGCTGCAAGGTGGTGGATCCGTAGGCGTGCGTGAGTTCGAGCAAGGCGCGCAGGCCGTATTCACTTTTCTTGGAAAACTTCATGGATCGAACCTAAAACACGAGTGAGTTAATCAACAATGAGAGCAATAGGCCATCATATGCTCCGCTGTCAAGCGTCATCTGCGCTGGTATGATCGCCCGCATCTGGTGCCAAAAGTGTTAGTGCCGCGCGACGGCCGTTGATGAAATCATGTGCAACCTATTGATCGCAGAGGGAACGTTGCTTGACAGGGGAAAAGCATTCTTGTTAGCTTGCCCCTTCATTTTATGGGACGGAATCCCCGTCCGGTGATGTGCCCCGTTCAAGTTGGACCTTCCGTGAATTTTCAAGACCTAATCCTCACACTCCATCATTTCTGGGCCGATCACGGCTGCGTCGTTCATCAGCCCTATGACATGGAAATGGGGGCCGGCACCTTCCACCCGGCGACGTTTCTCCGTTCGCTCGGGCCGGAACCGTGGCGTGCAGCCTATGCGCAACCCTGCCGTCGTCCGACGGATGGGCGTTACGGGGAAAATCCGAATCGCATGCAGCACTACTATCAGTATCAAGTGGTGCTCAAGCCTTCTCCCGACAATATCCAAGAGCTCTATCTGGAGAGTCTGGCTCGGTTGGGGATCGATCCCAAACAGCATGATATCCGCTTCATCCAGGATGATTGGGAATCGCCGACCTTGGGCGCTTGGGGGCTCGGCTGGGAAGTCCGTTTGGACGGGATGGAAATCACCCAGTTCACTTACTTTCAGGAAATCGGCGGGATTGAGCTCAGCCCCATCACCGGTGAGATCACCTATGGCACCGAGCGCATCGCCATGTACTTGCAACAAGTGAACAACGTGTTCGATCTGGCTTGGACTGACACGATCAAATACGGCGACATTCATCATGAAACCGAAGTTCAGGGGTCCCGGTACAATTTCGAAGAGGGCGACGTGCCGATGTTGATGCAGCTGTTTCAATCCTATGAAGCGGAGTGCAAGCGGCTGTTGGCACAGACCGACAAGCGCTTGACCCTACCGGCCTATGATTACTGCATCAAGTCGTCGCACGCATTCAATCTGTTGGATGCGCGAGGCGCCATCAGCGTCACGGAACGGACCGGTTACATCGCCCGAGTGCGGGCACTGGCCCGGCAATGCGCCGAGCGCTATATCGAGGAGCGGGCTGCCATGGGACATCCGCTGTTGAATCGCGGGAATGCCGCTGTGAAGCTTGGTAGGTCTCGCTCAAAGGCCGGGACAGGCCGAACGTAAACAGGTATGGCGACTCACAAGAAACCGGGACGCCGGACAACTGCGCCGAAGAAAAATCGAGGGAGTTCCGCGCCGTCCGCGGCCGAACTGCTCCTGGAAATCGGTGTGGAAGAGCTGCCCTATCAGTTCATTCTTCCTGCCTTGATCGCACTCAAGGAATCAGCCGAGCGTCTTTTCAACGAGCAGCGGCTCACCTTTCAGTCTGTCCGTACCATGGGGACGCCACGCCGGTTGACGATTGTGGCCGATGGTGTATCGGCGAAACAAAGCTCAATGACGAAAGAAGCGATGGGGCCGTCCAAGGCGGTCGCGTTCGACCAAGCCGGCCAGCCGACCAAAGCTGCGCTAGGATTTGCCGCAGGCCAAGGGGTTGCCGTTCAGGATTTACACATACGCCAGACGCCGAAAGGCGAGTATCTGTTCGCGGTGAAGCACGAAGAAGGCCGTCAGGCTGCCACGGTGCTGGTTGAGACGCTGCCGCAACTCGTGTCGGGTCTCGCGTTTCCCAAAGCGATGAAATGGAATGACACCGGCGTGCGCTTTGCCCGTCCGGTCCGCTGGGTGGTGGCGCTCTATGGAGGCTCGGTGCTGCCGATCGAAGCGGCTGGGATCAAGGCCGCGAATCAGACGAAGGGCCATCGGGTCGTGGGCGGAGGGAAGTGGGTAACGGTTCATGATGCCGCTTCCTATATGAGTACATTGGAGCGCCAGGGCGTCATTACAGACCCGCAGCGCCGCCGCAAGCTGATTGAAGAGCAGATCGCCGCCATATGCCACAAGACCGGATTGCAATTGAACGAGGACGAAGCCCTGCTTGACCAGGCCGTGTATACGACAGAGCAGCCCGCTTCGATTATTGGGTCGTTCAAGGAGGCCTACCTGGACGTGCCGGAAGAGATTCTGATCACCTCGATGAAGGAGCATCAGGGATTCTTTTCCTTGCGCCAGAAGAGCACGGGAAAACTGGCGGCCCACTTCATCGCTGTGACGAACAGCCGTGCCAAAGATATGTCCCTTATTCGTGAAGGCAACGAGCGGGTGCTGGCCGCGCGGTTAGCCGATGCGAAGTTCTTTTTCGACGAAGATCGGAAGGTGCGCCTTGATGAGCGGGCGAAGAAGTTGGGCGGGATCACGTTCCACCAGAAACTCGGCACGATGGGGCACAAGCAGGAGCGGGTGAGAAAGCTGGCCGGGTTTATCGCAGGTCACCTCGATGCAGGACAGGATGGATTACGCCAAACGTGTGAGCGGGCGGCGGCATTGGCCAAGGCCGATCTCCTGACCGGTATCGTAGGCGAGTTCCCCGAGTTGCAAGGCATCATGGGCGGCGAATATGCCAAGCACGATGGAGAATCGAACGCCGTGGCCCAGGCCATTCGAGAACAGTATCTTCCCAAGGCCATCGAAGGGGAATTGCCCAAGACGGTTGCGGGGCGTGTCTTGTCGCTCGCCGACCGGTTGGATTCGATTGCGGCGTTTTTTCATGTCGGCCTTGTGCCGACCGGATCGGAGGATCCCTTTGCATTGCGCCGGCACGCGACGGCAATTGTCCGGATTGTGCTCGAAGCCAAGTTGCGTACCGACTTGGCTTCGTATATTGAGCGGGCCATGAACCTTGTGTCCGAGGACGGATTCAAAGTCATGCCGGGATTCGAGCGGGAAGGGCGTCGGCGAATCACGGATTTCGTCTTTGAACGGGTTCGGCATTACGTCCGAATCGTGCATGCCTTGAGAGACGACGTGATCGAGGCGGTGTTGAAACCGGCTCACAGCAAGGCGGTCGATCTCCTCGATCTCGTCCAAAAGATGAAGGCGATCGAAGCCGTGACGACACAGGCGGAGTTCGATCCCTTGATCGTCGGGTTCAAGCGGGCTCACAGGCTGGTCGAGAAGGAGCAATGGACGCGGGAATCGGTCGAGACGGCGCGGTTTCAGCATGCCGCCGAGTCCGCATTGCACAAGGCTGTGACGGATGAGCGGAGCCGGGTTGAAGTCTCCGTCAAAGCCGGTGAGTATGGCCGGGCGCTGGAGGCGCTGGTTTGTCTCAAGCCGGCTATCGACGATTTTTTCGCGGCGGTGATGGTCAATGCCGACGACAAGGCTGTCCGCAGCAATCGGCTGTCGCTGTTGAAGGACGTGGATGAATTGTTCATGTCGTTCGCGGACTTTTCTCAGATTGTGGTACAAGGGGCATAACCCACCGGGAACGAATTCCACAAAGGAGACGCAGGCGTGGCGAAGAAATACGTCTACTACTTCGGTGACGGAAAGGCCGAAGGCACCTCCAATATGAAGGAGCTGCTTGGCGGCAAGGGGGCAGGCTTGGCGGAGATGACCAACCTGGGCATCTCGGTGCCGCCGGGATTCACAATCTCGACCGAGGCCTGCGTCGAATACTACAAGGTCGGCAAGAAGTATCCGCCTGGGATGTGGGAGGCCACGTTGCAGGCGCTCAAGCGCGTGGAACGTTCAATGGGCATGGGGTTCGGCGATCCTGCACGCCCGCTGTTGGTGTCGGTCCGGTCAGGTGCTCGCGCATCGATGCCAGGCATGATGGACACAGTCTTGAATGTCGGACTCACCACCAAGACGGTAGAAGGGCTGGCGGAACGAACACGCAACGACCGGTTTGCGCAGGACAGTTACCGCCGGTTCGTGTCGATGTTCGGCAGTATTGTCATGGGGGTCCCACGCGAACATTTCGAAGCGATCCTCAAACATAAGAAGACGGAAGTCGGCGTTGCGCACGAGACCCATTTGGATGCCCGGCATCTTCGTGAGTTGGTCGCCAGTTTCAAAGCGCTCATTAAGGAAGAAACGAAGAAAGATTTTCCGGACGACCCCCTCGATCAATTGGGCCTGGCGATCAACGCCGTGTTCTCCTCATGGTTCGGCGCACGGGCTATCACCTATCGGCGGCTGTACGGGATTCCGGACTCCTGGGGCACCGCGGTCAACGTCGTGGCGATGGTCTTCGGCAACATGGGCGAGACGAGCGGCACAGGCGTCGCCTTCACCCGCAGCCCCAGCTCAGGCGACCATGCGTTCTTCGGCGAATGCTTGATGAATGCCCAAGGCGAGGACGTCGTGGCCGGTATCCGAACGCCGTTGCCGGTGACCGAGCTCGCGAAAAAGGTGCCGGAGGCCTACAAGGAACTGGGACACACCTACAAGAAGCTCGAGAAACACTATCGGGACATGCTTGACCTGGAGTTCACCATCCAGGAGGGCAAGCTCTACATGCTGCAGACCCGTGTCGGCAAACGGACCGGCATCGCCGCGGTTAAGATTGCCGTTGATATGGTGAAAGAGGGATTGATCTCCAAGCAGGAAGCGGTGCAGCGCATCGGGCCCGACCAACTCGCGCAATATCTCTATCCGATTTTTGACTCGAAAGAAGAGGCGAAGTCGAATCCGCTCGGCAAGGGATTGCCGGCAGGTCCAGGAGCGGCGGCTGGCAAGATCGCGTTGACACCCGATCGGGCTGTGGAAATGAAAGCGGCAGGGAATCGCGTCGTGCTGGTCCGGCAGGAAACGAGCCCTGACGATATTCACGGCATGGATGCGGCCGCCGGATTCCTGACGGCTCGTGGAGGGATGACATCGCATGCGGCGGTCGTCGCTCGCCAAATGGGCAAGGTCTGTGTCGCCGGTTGCGAGGCCGTTGAAGTGGTGGAGGGACAGAGCGTCAGGATCGGCGCCAAGACCTTCCGCGAGGGGGACTATCTCTCGATCAATGGGTCCACCGGCAACGTGTATGAGGGCGATATTCCGGTCGTCGAATCCGAGATCATTCAGGTCATTCAGGGCAAACTGGATTCAAAAAAGTCCGAAAAGTATCAGCGGTTCGCGACGATTCTCTCGTGGGCCGACAAGTTCCGGCGGCTTCGCGTGAGGGCCAACGCGGATGTGCCGGAGCAGGCGAAGATCGCCCGCGGGTTCGGCGCAGAGGGGATCGGTCTGTGCCGGACGGAGCACATGTTTTTCGCTGAGGACCGTATTCCGATCATGCAGAAAATGATCTTGGCCCGGGCCAAGGAAGAACGCGAAAAATATCTCGAGCAGCTCCTCCCGCTGCAGCGGCAGGACTTCATCGGACTCTATCGGGAGATGCAGGGCTATCCCGTCACCATTCGTTTCCTCGATCCGCCGCTCCATGAGTTTCTTCCCAAGCGCGAAGAATTGATGGTCGAGATTGCACAGTTGGAGCTGACGGGAAAGGACGGTGCGGCGCTCGACGAGAAGCGCCGTTTGCTGGCCCGTGTCGAAGAGTTGCATGAATTCAACCCGATGCTGGGACTCCGCGGATGCCGGTTGGGTATCACGATGCCGGAGATCACGCGCATGCAGGCGCGGGCGGTCATGGAAGCGGCCTGCGAACTGGCGAAAGAAGGGAAGAAGATCGTCCCGGAAATTATGATTCCCTTGGTCGGCATGGTCTCAGAAATGAAGTCTCAAAAAGATCTGGTCCGTGAAGTCGCCCAAGAGACGATGAAACGCTACAACGTCAAGCTTTCCTATCTGATCGGGACGATGATCGAACTGCCGAGGGCGGCGGTGACGGCCGATCGGATCGCCGAAGAAGCGGAGTTTTTCTCGTTCGGCACGAATGATTTGACGCAGACCACGTTCGGATTTTCCCGCGACGATGCGGCCAAGTTCATCGATTATTATCGGATGGTGAATGTTATGGAATTCGACCCCTTTGCCACCCTTGATCGGGAAGGGGTAGGGTCGTTGATGAAACAGGCCATCGGCGGCGGACGAAAGACCAGGCCCGGCATTAAGCTCGGGATTTGCGGCGAACACGGCGGCGATCCCAGTTCCGTAGAGTTCTGCCATCAAATCGGATTGGATTACGTCAGTTGTTCGCCCTATCGGGTCGCGATTGCCCGGCTCGCCGCTGCACATGCCGCACTGGCCGAGGCCGATGCAAAGAAGGCCGCGGCAAAATCGCCGCGCCCTTCCGCCAAGGCAAAGGCGGCGTCCCGCAAGAGACGGTGACCAACAGCCAACAAGACTACCACTACATGACTCTGGCCCTCCGCCTGGCGGCGAAGGGCCGGGGTACGGCCAGTCCCAATCCGATGGTCGGTGCCCTGGTCGTCAAGCAGGGTAAAATCATCGGGCAGGGCTTTCATCTTTGTCCCGGTCTGCCTCATGCGGAAATTCTCGCGCTTCGGCAGGCCGGCAGCCGCGCGCGCGGCGCGACGCTCTACGTGACGCTCGAGCCCTGCAGTCATCTCAAGAAACGCACTCCCCCTTGTGTTCCTGAAATCCTTCGCTCTGGTGTCCGTCGCGTGGTCATTGCCATGACCGACCCCAATCCATTGGTCAAGGGAAAGGGAACGGCAGCGCTTCGGCGAGCAGGTCTTTCCGTCACGATTGGTATCGTTCGGGCAGCGGCAGAGGAACTGAACCGGGCCTATGTCCACTGGATGAAGACGAAGCGCCCGCATGTGATTCTCAAAGCGGGGATGACGTTCGACGGGAAAATCGCCACGGCTTCCGGTGAGTCGAAGTGGATTACCGGCACGCAGTCTCGTGCGGAGGTTCATCAGCTTCGTGGCCAGATGGACGCCGTGTTGGTGGGGATTGGTACGGTGCGGGCCGACGATCCTTCCCTGACAGCGCGAGTCGGTCGTGATCTTAAGAAAATGGCACCAAGGCAACCGCTCCGCATCGTCGTCGACAGCGCCTTGCGTCTTCCCCTGACGGCACGAATTCTCTCCCAACAGCAGAATGCGAAGACCATCGTAGCGACGACTCATTCGGCGCCTGCGTCTCGGAAGCGGGCGTTGCTGAAACGTGGCATCGAGGTGTTGTCGCTTCCAGGCTTGCGAAGAAAAGTGTCTTTACCGGCGTTGATGGATGAGTTGGGCAAGCGAGGGGTGACATCGTTGTTAGTCGAAGGCGGCGGTGAAATCAATGCCGCCATGCTCAACACGGGTCTCGTGCAGCATGTTCGCTTGTATCTCGCACCCATGTTGCTTGGCGGCGCCGATGCGAAGGGAGTCATCGGCGGCAAGAGCCCGGCGCGTCTTGCCTCGGCGCTGAAACTTCGCAACGTTACGACTCGGTCGATCGGGGAGGATCTCGTCTTGGAAGGCGATCTGTGATCGGCGTCGTGCTCGTTGCGCTCCTTCTTTCATGGGGCTGTGTGAATGCCAGTTCTCATCTTGTCGCCGGCCCAGCAGATGCACCCAAGCCCCTTGCGGCTGCAATCTTTCAATATTTGGATGCCACGGACAGCGAAGAAGCCGACCGCATACTGAAAGACATTCAGGCCTATCCGAATGTGTCTATTGAGAGGGTAACAAAGATCATCCAGACTGGACGAGTCTATGGGCTTCAACCCACCGGGATGTTTCCTGACGAACAAGTTGTCGTGCGCGGGCGGACCTATCCCGTATCCCTTTCCATTCCAGCCACGTATGACTTCTCAAAGAGTATTGGTTTGGTGGTCTGTTTACACGGAGCAGGCTTCACCGGGGATGCTTATCTCGAACGGTGGCGGCCACGGCTGGGCGAGGGCTATCTGCTGGCCTGTCCGACCTATCCTTCCGGCGCTTGGTTTACGCGGCAGGCTGAAGAGCTGGTCCTGGCAACGATTCGCGATCTTCGCACACGCTACCACATTGATCCGGACCGAATTTTTCTGACCGGCATGTCGAATGGAGGGATCGGTACCTGGTTGATTGGGATGCACCATGCGCCATTGTTTGCCGGGATCGCCCCGATGGCCAGCGGTCTCGACGATGTCCTCATGCCGTTTCTGGCGAACCTCCGCAATACCCCGATCTACATCATTCATGGCGCGAAGGATCAGGTGATGCCGGTGGAGTTAAGCCGGACGATTTCGCGCGAACTGGAGGCACTGGGCTATTCCCATGTGTATCGTGAGCATGAACGTGAACATCCGATGGCGGGCGGCCACTACTTCCCCAAAGAAGAGTTGCCGGATCTTGTGATGTGGCTCAATGGTCAGCGCCGCGGGCCGTTGCCTGCCAGACTCACGGTGGTGCGGGAGGCCTCCCACTTTCAGTCCTTTAGCTGGCTACGTTTGGAGTCGACCGACCCGATCGCTGCGTTTTCAGAGGATCTGGTCGATAAACGAGACGAGAGAATCAAGCGTCGGGAATACGCGAAGCTCGACGCCTCAATCGTGGGAACGAATCGGATTGAGGTGAGCGCGGAACGA
>DASUMN010000101.1:0-6932 GCA_036277675.1 Nitrospira sp.
CAGCCGGTTCCGCTCCCGTGAAGAGTGGACAGGCTATGGCTCAACTGTTCACAAGTCCCGGCGCTCTGGCTGCACTGATGCCGTCAGGTTTGTGGAAACCTACGGAGCCAGTCTCGAATAATGGGCAAGTTCCTCCGGTTAAAAATAAGAATCTTACGTTCGAAGACCTCAAACGCTCTTTTTCGCAAGAGAAAGACCCGGCATTGAGGGCTGAAATGCTCGAAGAGCTGGCGGGCCGTGGAGAGGACGAAGACGAGTCGATGATGCCGATATTGGCCAATGCCTTGACGGATCGGGATGAAATGGTGCGGGCTGCTGCGTTGAATCTGTTGCAGGCCTCGGGTTCTCCTATTCCGGTTGAGTCGTTAGCCGTGATGGCGGGGACCGAGCAGAATTCCGATCTCCGCATGGAGGCGATGACTTTGATGGCAGATCAGCTGTTTCTCGATGATCGACCCAAAGAAGAGTGGGGTACGGTGAAGGCATCCTTGAACAAGAGTCTTTCAGATACCAACGAAGAGGTACGGGACCAAGCGGCGTTCTTACTTTCTCAACTTTCTGAATAGGCGCTATCGACGGCAGAGCAGAGGTTTAGCAGTCCATGACCTTCAGACTCTGCATGTCCGAAGGAGTTGGCGCGAGCGCTAGGACCGAGCAACGGGTACAGTGAACAAAAACCGGCTGCCTTCGCCGGAGGTGCTCTCGACCCGGATCGTTCCACCGTGTAGTTCGACCAGATTCTTGGCGATGGCCAGCCCCAAACCAGCGCCGCGGGCTTCTACGGGTGCTGACTCGCTCCAATAGAATTTGTCGAAGACCTTCTCAATGTCATGAGGGGGAATGCCATTCCCGCTGTCCATGACACTCACTTCGACATGCCCGCCATCGCGCACTCGTCCTTCGACTTGGATGTCTCCCCCTTGCGGCGTGAACTTGATGGCGTTGTGGACGAGATTGATGAGGACCCGGCTCAGCTTGTCCGCATCGCCCATGACCATGGGCAGGGGCTGATGAAAGATCGTCCGAAGGACAATGGACTTCTGGCTCGCTGCCGCCTGATAGCTCTCCACCACTTCCTCTGCCATTTCCGACAGAGAGACCGGTGCCAGGGTGAGTTCCAGTCGCCCCGCTTCGATCTTTGAAAGATCCAGCAACTCGTTGATCATCCGGGTCAGCCGTTCAACGTTGTGCTTGACCCGATCAAGAGAATACGTCTGTTTGTGCGTCAATGCGCCGGCCAGGCCGTCGAGCAGATTCTCGACATAGCCCTTGATGGAGGTCATCGGTGTTCGCAGTTCGTGCGACACGACCGACACGAATTGCGATTTCAGGTGGTCCAGCTCTTTCAGCTTTTCATTTGCGGCTTGGAGCTCACTGGTTCGTTGGTGAACCCGTTGTTCAAGCGTTCGGTTGAGCTGCTCAAGTTCCTGATAGGCCTGTTTCACCGCGAGGTCGCGTTCTCGTAATGAGACGGTCATCTGGCTGAAGACCGTCGTCAGCTGTCCGACTTCGTCCCGTGTCATCGGTGCGACGGAGGCGGTCAGATCTCCCCCTGCCACTCGTCGTGTCACCTCGACCAGGTTTTTAAGCGGTGTGGTGATCCGGCGGGTCATCAACACCGCGGCGAAGATGCCGCTCAGGATAACGGCGATGGTGATGAGGATGACGTTGCCGACCATTCTGCTCAGCGCTTGGTTCATCTGTGCGCCCGTCAGCCCGATCTGGACGACTCCGTAGATGCGGGGCGACGGTTTCTCCGCCGCCGCGGACTCGCCCTGAGACTCTTCGGATTCGAAGGAGAATAACGAGAAGGGAGCCTGGTGTTCATTCCCCCGACGGACCGGTACGGCAAAATCGTAAAGTGCTTCGCCTCGCCCGCTGTCTGCCGCGGTAAATGGCGTGATGGTCACGTCATGGGTGTCGGCCTCAAACAGCGATTCGGCGATGGCCTGGCTCGGATACACGGTGCGCTTGCTCTTGGCGGCCAGCCGCTTTCCGTCTGGTCCCGTGAAGACGACGTACACGCTTTCGTCCACGTCCATGACGCCGGCGATCAGCTGGTCGAGCAGGACGAGATCCTTGGCGACCAATCCATACCGGCTGTTGTGCGCCAGGTTCTTCACCAAAATACTCCCCGAACTGACCAAGGCGCGGGTCATTGCATCGGATTGCTGCCGGATAAAATACCAGCTGAGGCCGGAGCAGACCGCGATAATGACGAGGCTGATGAACAAGACGAACTTCGTCCGCAAACCGATGAATGCTGAGGACGGAGGATAGGTCGTGTGTCCGTTAGACATGTCGGCTCCAGTCAGTAGGCCTCATCAACGAGACTCTGGATCGCCGGCGGAATGGCGATCCCCAGGTATTCGGCCGTTCCCAAATTCACGGCTATGCGCTGCTTCGGTTGAAACGGTTTTGGCGGAGGGGCCGTTGAACCGGCCAGGATTGTGTGTGCCACATGGGCCGCTTCTCTCCCGATATCAGCCGAGTCAACCCAGAAGCTGATCAAGGCGCCTCGGCGGGAAAATTCCGGGTCGAATCCGATGACCGGCACATGCCGGTCGAAGGCGGCACGCAAGAGAAACGTGAAGGACTCGTCGGTCAAGACCGTGCTGTCGGAGAGGAGCCACAGTGCCTCGACGTCCGGCAGCAATTCTCTCAACGCCGCCGGCAGTTGTTCGGCGGTCCGCACTTGACGGTCGATGAACGTGATGCCGAGTTGTCTTGCCTGGCTGATGGCATCCGCCGACAGCGGAGCGGTTTTCTCCGGATCGTACAGGTACCCGATGCGTTTCAGATTCGGCATGAGCGCGCGCACCGTGTTGAGCTGTTGCCCAATGGGGGGCTTCACGGAGACTCCCAGCATGTTAGGAGCTTTGAGATCGTATTTGGCCGGATGGAGGACCATACTGTAGACGACGGGGATATCGAAGATTTCGAGTTTTGCCGCGATGGCGGCCTTGGATCCCACCGCCAGCACGAGATCAGCGCCCGAGGCGCGGATCTTTCCGGCGTAGGTCCGTCCGGCTTGAGGGTCGCCTTTGAGATCGTACTCGGTGAAGGTGGTGTCGCTTGGCATGGAGGACTTGAAGCCGGTAATCGCTTGGTTGTAGGGGACGATGTTGGCTGATTTCAGAATGACGACTTCGTGGGCGTGGAGCAGGCCCGCCACCATGGCTTGACTCAGGACGAAGGAGAGACACAGGAGCACGTGCCGGACTACCGCGCTCATGACAGGACGAGCAGTCAGCCAACGGGAGCGTGTCACCGCAGGCAGTGACCGAGAAGCATATTCGCCTAGAGGTGCTAGGTTGGTTTTCATGATCGGCTCAATCGGAGTCCGACCGTTTCGGCATCGTGTCGGAGCCATTACAGCCTGAGCGTCAACCAGGCCATGATGCGCCTGCTGATCAGATCGCCGAGCGGATGTTCCTGGTGGTCGTCGAACACGTTGAACACCGAAACGGCGATTTCAGCCGACTGTCGGTATCCCGAGGAGGCGTACTGTTCCCAGACGCGGTAGCCCGCGCGGAGGTTGAACAAAGTATAGCTATCCGCTCGATTGCCGGGAGACACCCCGAAGATGTCGAACGATTGGGCAATGGGATACTGTGCCGAGCCGACATGATGCAGCACCATGTCTCCGCTGAGACCGTTCTCCCATTCCCCGCGCACGCCAGCGTTGACTTTGGACTGCGGACCGCCGCGCTGGGCGAGTCCCATCGTATTTTTCTCGATGTCTTGGAACGAATAGTTGGCGAAGCCGGTCAACCAAGAAGTGGCCTGAAACTCGACGCCCACCTCTCCTCCGTAGACACCCGTTTTCCCGCTGTTCACCGTTCGTACCATGGTAGGCACCGATTCCTGGCCGATCAGGTCCCATGTGCGGTTGAAGAAGAGATCGGCTCTGACTCGGATACGGTGGCGAAAGAACCAGCCTTGGTAGCCGAGTTCATAGGAGAGAATCCTTTCTGGCTGGAGATTCCGTGATCCCAAGATGGGGTTGGAAACGGGAAAGAATGGGTTCGGAACAAGGGGGGTGATGCGTGTGTCTTGGTGCGATTCGAACAGCGTCGGAGGCCGGTAACCGACGGAGGCTTGGGCGCGGACGGTATGTCCGGGGATCGGCGTATAGACGACGGCCAAGCGGGGGCTGTAGGTCGGATTAATTTGCGAGTGGAGATCGTACCGGAACCCTCCGATCACATTGACCGTGGGAAAGACTGCCCATTCACCCTGGACATAGAGCCCCAGACGGTGTTCATCGCCATACGTAGATACGCAGTTGCAGGAAAAGGTGTTGTAGCGGTAGTTGATGCCGTAGGTCAGCCGGCCTGATTCGCCGATCTGTGTCGAGTGTTGTCCCTCGACATTGTAGGTGTTGCCTCGGAACCTGAGATCCGGATTCCCGGTTGGGTCAGTGACGGTCACAAATCCGTTCAGCAGCGGATGCGCGGGTGCGGCCGTATCGGCAAAAAATCCGTTCCAATAGGTGCGAAGGAAGAAGCCCTGATTCTCATAAGAAAGGTTGGCATATGGCAGTTTCACGGCTGGATTGAGAATGCTGCTGCCGGCTCCGACCATTGGTCCATCATCGGGGTTCAGATAGACGAGGCCGCCCGAGAGTGACGCTTTTGAGTGGTCTGACAGCACATAGTCCGTCTGGCTGTTGAATTTGTAGGATCGGAAGGCGAGTTCGTCGCGATCACGCCATTGATGATTCTGCTCGTAGCCCCCAGAGATACGGTACCGGAGATTTCCCCCGCCGCCCGCATGCACCGCCGAGGTCAACACGGTTCCGATCTCGCCCCCACCCACTTGCAGGGTCGTGCCTTTCATTTCTTCCGGCGACTTCGTGATGATGTTGACGACGCCGTCAAAGGCGTTAAAGCCGTAGAGGGCGGCGACGGGGCCTTTGATCACTTCAATCTGCTTGATCTCCGGGAGTGTGACGGGAAGCCCTTTCCAGAAGACGAAGCCCTGCACATCGATGTACACGGACCGGCCGTCGATCAAGACCAGCATCTTGTTGGCGAACAATTGATTATTGCCGCGCACACTGACATTGAAGTCCGCTCCGGTCACCTGCATCACTTCTAAACCGGGGATGCGGCGGAGGATGGTCGGCACGTCAGGAGCGCCGGATTGGCGGATGTCTTCCGCGGTAATCACATAGACATTCGAGGGGGCTTGAGAAATCGGCTGTTCGCGGCGAATGGCCGTGCTGACCGTCTCTTCTTCAATGAACGAAAACACACCGGGCGGGCTCGCTGAGCCGTTGGCGGGTTCAGGAGCGGCATGAGCGGGAGCAGCCCAGGCGAGCAGGCACAGTCCCAGGCTGCAACCGGTGATGCTTGTACGCAGGAAGAGAGCCCGCGCAGCCAGGACCGATGCCACCTGTTCGGTTGATCGACGCGTCCTCACACGCCTGTTCCCTGGTCGAGCGGATGACAGAACCACCGTTCGACCACAGTCTTGATCTGTGTCTGATCGAACGGCTTGAAGAGACACGCTTGGGCCCCGGCTTGGAGGGAGGCGTTCGCCAGCGCTGCGGTACCGGCTGCTGTCACCATTACGACCGGGATGGTCAGGGAGCGGGCTCTGATTCGAGCGAGTACTTGGATCCCGTCCATGCCGGGCATGCGGATATCCAAGAAAATACCGCTGAGGGTGAGGTGCTCCAGTTGTTCAATCGCGGCAGGCCCATCCGCGGCGGTTTCGACACGATATCCATACGATTCCAGGCGCTCTCGCAGAATGTGTCTGATGTCTGGGTCGTCATCTACGACCAGGATGTGGCTTGGCATCGTGCTGTCCCTCGGCGGTTCAGCAAAAAATCATCAATTCTCTTCGGCCTACTGTTCCGCCGTCGCTTGTGCAAGAGTTGTGCATATAGAAAAGGTGCGGTTTCCTCACGCGTAACGTGGCAGTGCATTCAAAAAAGATACGGTTTGGGAACAAAACGATACACCCTCTGAGGGGAAGTGTTCGAAGATAAATAGAGACCTGTTGATAGGCGGAAGGGGAAACCGAATCTCAGGTGATAGCCGGCAGAGGCTCAGCTCCCGCTCTGATGATCAGACGGCACAGGCTCGTTTGGTGGGGACACCGGCAGGCCTTCCAATTCCATGATTCGCAAAGCGTTCGTAGTTGGGCAAGGGCCTGGTCTGAGTTGGTAGTCAAATTGGAGCGCGCCGGACGAGACGGTTTCTTGAAAGTGCGCATTGATCAGTCCTGGTATGCCCTGCTCAAGATCAGCCAACTCCAAATCGTGGGTGCTGACCAGTCCAAAGCCGTTACCTGTGGACAGTGTGGTGATGTAAGCCCGGCTGCCGATGAGCCGCTCTCGGTTATTGGTGCCCTTGAAAATTTCGTCGATCAAGAACAGCACCGGCTTCGCGGTCCGGTCATGGGTCGCGTCGAGGATCGTTTTGAGCCGTTTGACTTCAGCGTAGAAAAACGACAGGCCCGCGTCGAGCGAATCGTCGACACGGATACAGCAGGCCAGGCGGCTCCAACTCCACGTGAACGACGTGGCGCAGACCGGAGCCCCGGCCTGCGCCAGGCAGAGATTGATGCCGATCGTCCGGAGGAATGTACTCTTGCCGGACATGTTTGAACCGGTGATGAGATGAATCGAGCCGAGCCCGGATAAATGGACATCGTTGGCCACGCGGGTGTTCGCAGGCAGCAACGGGTGCCCAAGCTGGTCGGCACGGATGGCTACGTTTGCCCCGTTGTGTTGGGGAGACAGTGTGAGCGGTTCTGGCCAGGTGTAGTTGGGATGGAGATAGGCGAAGTTGGCTAGAGCCGATGCCGCTTCGACTTCCGCCAGACAGTCGAGCCACACCGGCAGATGGTCTTTGATGGATTGCTGCACGTGGACCAATCGCCGAGTGAACCACAGATCCCACGGGCCGAGCGCATTG
>DASUMN010000102.1:0-16880 GCA_036277675.1 Nitrospira sp.
CCGATGAGCAGCGTGGTAAACGGCGCCTCCTGAAACCCGTGTTGACGATGCGCCGCCGACATCGGCGCGCCTGTCAGTCTCTGCACCTCCAAGGCCCGAATGATCTTGGATTCGTCGTGAGGATGCACGCGCGCCGCCGCGTCCGGATCGGCCTCTACCAGTTCCGCATACAGGCGATCGCGCCCCTGTTCTTCGCTGAGCTTCTTGAGTTCAGCCCTCAGGTTCTGATCCGCCTGGGGAGCCGGACAGAGCCCGTGCACCAGCGCGCGGATGTATAACCCTGTCCCGCCGACTACCAAGGGCAATTGCTTCGACGCATACAGCCGGTCGAGTTCCACCAGCGCCGCCCGCCGATACCAGCCGGCGTTGAATGTCTCATTGGGATCGGCTAAGTCGATCAGGCGGTGCGGCACCCCTTGGCGCTCATCGGCGGATGGCTTGTCCGTGCCCAGATCCATGCCGCGATACACTTGGCGCGAGTCCGCTGCCAGCACCTCGGTGCCGAAATGTTTCGCCACCTGCACGGCCACGCGGCTCTTTCCCACCGCAGTGGGACCGAGTATCACCACGAGCGGCCGACGCTGACATTGAACTTCAGATAGGCTGAACATCACCCGCGACACCGTTCTCCACAGCCTTCAAACACTCCCCTACCACCCGGCTCGCCCGAACATTTTTTCCAAGTCATCGGTGCTGAGCCGAAACACAGTGCGCCGGCCATGGGGACAGGTGGTCATCTCCCCCTCGGTCCGCCAATCCTCTACCAATGCCTTGATTTCCTGCAACTCCATCGCACGTCCGGCTCTGACCGCTCCATGGCAGGCCAACGACGCCAATACCGGCCGGACTTTCATCTCGATTGTCGAGGCACGATTCCATTGATTCAGGTCGTCGAGCAAATCCTCCAGAAACGCGTCCGGCTTGATCTTCCCGAGGCCAGTCGGAACCGATCGGATCAACACCGCCGACGCTCCGAAAGGCTCAAGTTCCAACCCCAGTTTTTCCAGATCGCTTTGATGGCGGCAGAGCAAGGCCGCATGCGGCGCCGACAACTCGATCGTCTCAGGAAGCAACAACGGCTGCGTGTGAATGCCCTGCGTAGTCCACGCACGGTACAACCGTTGGAAGAGCACCCGCTCATGCGCGGTATGCTGATCGATGACGGCCAGATCGCCGCCAATCCGCACAACCAAAAACGTCCGCTTGAGCTGCCCCAGCGCGGCAACCTCTGCCGCAGGAACGTTGCCATATGGCTCCGCCGTTTCACTCACAAACGCCAGCTGCGCTTCGGAGCTGGATAACACCTCGGCCCCTGTACCCATCCGAACCAGTGATAGGGCATCGTCGGTACCTGCATCGCCCAATCTGCCCTCCTGTTGGATGGACACACCCGAAGCCGGACTCCACAAGGACCTGCTCGTGGCTCCTTCGCTCGTGGTCGATGGTCCGGAGGCACCGGTGACCGGCTTCGATGTCTCCATGGCCTGGCGAACCGCGCGCCGCACCAATTGATGAATCATGTCGGGCTCCGCGAATCGGACCTCCCGCTTGGTGGGATGCACGTTCACATCGACGCGATCAGGGTCGACGTCCAGAAACAACACAAACAGCGGATGGCACCCCTTGGCAAGAGACGCCCCGTATCCCTCCGCCACCGCGTGAAGCACTGCGGCGTTCCGAACCGGGCGCCGGTTCAGGAACAATTCCTGCGGTGTCCGCGATGATCTCGCATGCACCGGATCGACGGCATACCCGCCGATTCTGGCTACCGGAAGCTCTGCCCGGACCGCTCGGCATTGATCGAGCAACAGGTGCCGATAGACTTGGCCGATTCGGTCCTGCTCCGCCTGCACGGCAGGATAATTGACCATCTCCGTTCCGTTATGAATCAGTTTGAAATGTATGGACGGCCAGGCGAGCGCGGCCTGCTGGATGACACGGCTGATATGGGACAACTCCGTGGGAATCGACTTGAGAAATTTCTTCCGGGCCGGCTGGTTGTAAAACAACTCCGCCACTTCGATGCTGGTCCCCGTCACCGGAGGGGCCTCGGCGATGGCTCCGACCCTTCCGCCCTCCACCCGGAATTCGATGCCGGTCTCGGCGGACCGCACCGCCGTGGCAACACGCACACGGGACACGGACGCGATGCTCGGCAAGGCCTCGCCCCGAAACCCCATGGTGCGGATGGACCAGAGATCCTGATCGGACCGCAGCTTGCTCGTGGCATGCCGGTCGAACGCGCGCGGCGCGTCTTCCCGGGACATCCCCTCGCCATCGTCCGTGACGCGGATCACCGCCAACCCGCCGTCCTTGGCCTCGACGGTGATGGACCGAGCGCCGGCATCCACGCTGTTTTCAACAAGCTCTTTGACCACCGCAGCCGGACGTTCAACCACCTCGCCGGCGGCAATACGGCTCACGACGTCTTCCGGCAAGATATGGATCTTCCCACGGCCGCCGACCGTCAGCACGGACTCCCCCACATGATTCGTGACCGTTCGTGATGAAATTGCTGAATGCTGCACATCGGCTGGTTAGGCGGTGGTGGCTTCAGGGTGAGCTGCCGTCCAACACGCTCACATTTCACCGGGTATGAAACCACATCGATCGTTGATTTGTACAGCAGTCCGCATCGGCTTAACGGCCCGATTCAGCAGTGGGCCACGCTGCGGACCGCCCACTGAAACCGGCTGTTAGGCGCCATGCTCTTTGCGCTGTGCTGCTACCTCGAAGATGTCAGGGGCAAGACGTTCCTTGGCCACTTTCACAGCCTCGGGGTTAACTTCGAATCCGAGGAAGTCACGATTGCTCGACTTTGCCGCCACAAGTGTCGAACCACTGCCGCAGAACGGATCAAGAACGAGTTGGCCTGGCAGGGTCGTCAGTTCGATCAGGGCGCGAAGGAGCTTGACGGGCTTCTGGGCAAGGTGAAGCCCTCCTTCACCCTTTCCAAACCCAGATCGAAGGACGTTGTCCGGGACGCGCTCGTAGCGCATGAACGCCTCTTCATTGAAAGCGCCAACGCCGTGGGTTAGGACATTGTCGGCGATCGTTGTGCCGATCGTATACGGCTTCACGAACCACAAGATCGGTTCAAAGGTTGGGCGGAGGTTGCCAACGCGCCAGCCATCCCACTGTTTGGCACTGTCCTCATCGCCGCGCCGCTGGAACACGATGCTGACCCGCTGAGCCCTATGGGGAGCGGATTCGCGAAGCCATGCCAATGAGTCCTTGAAGGTAAAACCAGCATCTTCGAACGCCACGACGCATCGGTGCGCGAGGCGGCGGCCTGCAAACACCAACGCTGAACCGCCCGGTTTTAGAACCCGCAGCCACTCTCCGGCGAAGGACTCGCACCAGCGCTGGTATTCGACTGGAATCTGCCGATCAGCCTCGGACCACCCGTTCAAAGGTTTGCCTCTACGCCGAAACACAGCTCCCGCGCGAGCCTGAGCCGGACTCGAGCCGAGGAGGGCAGAGTTCGTGTTGTTATGAAGCACGTCCCACTCGTCTACCCCGATGCCATACGGGATGTCACTGAGGATGAGATGAACGCTCGACGTGTTTAACTGCCTGACGGCAGCAATGCCGTCGGTAACCACGATTGAATTCGGTGAGTGTTTCAGTGTCATGGAGTCAGTCCCCGAGGAGGTCGCCGTGCTCAATTCGCTCCACCTGAGCGATTCGAGAATCGAGCCCCGCAGATCGGATGAGTTCTTCGAGTGCTTGTTTGTGCGAGAGTCCGAGCAGCCGATTCCGCTCTGCCCGCAAGTACGTCAGGGCTTCGTCCTTGGCCACCTCCAACGCCGCGAGCGAAGCCGTCTTTTCTGCAGTCCACAGATCCACGTCGCCCTTCAGAGCGGCAACCAACGCCCCATTAATTCCAAGCCAATAGTCCACTGCGCTCTTGCTGGGGTGCATCAGGGACACGCTCTTGAGCACACTTCCCAGCCCTTTCGTGGCAACCGGCCCTCCTTGCTCCCCGGCGAGGCCAACCAGTGCCGCCAAGTGCGAGTAACTGAGGATGCAGACGTTTCGGGCGATGGCCTGCTGGTAGATCTGGCTTGTACGATTGGGAAGCTGGTAGATAGGACAGACAACGACGGCGAAGTCGAGTCCATTACGCCAGCCGTCCATAGCTTGGATTTTGAAGTCCTTCTGGTTCTTCGCTGTACGGCTGAGGCGAAAGGCTTTGGCGTCCGCCACAAGCGAGTATCCGCCTCCGCAAGCCTGAACATCTGCAGCATCGGCCCGAGCCGTGATGACCGCGCTCCTGAGGCCTATCGCTGCGAAGGACTCATCGATGACTGCGTCGGTGTACTTCGAGTACAGCTTTTCCTCCGACGAATCATGTCCGTAGTGCTCCGGCACGGCGCCGCACAGCCTGAGATGGTCAAGTAACGCGGCGCGCCCGTCCTTGCGGATCTCCGCGCTGAGCTCCGCGATCATCTTGGTCGAGTCGACGCCGAACGAACCGCTGAGCTTCGCCAGCTCAGCGACCCAGTACTTGCGACGTTTCCTGGCCTCAGGCGTCATGTGGTTTCTTCGTCTCATACCTTCGATCATGTGCACTCATGGCGCCGAACGGCCTGCGGCTCACCGGCAGGCGCGGAGCAACCGGAGGTTGTAGAACGGCTGGCCGGTGCAGCCGCTGGTTCTGGACGCGCGTCGCGTCTCGAACCACGCGCGCCATCCGCGGAGCCGTTCGGGGGATGCGAAGCGTCGCCCGAACAATGTTTATGTGGATCCGCATAAAAACCGGATCGGCCAGTTTCTGGCCTTATTACACGCCGCTACGATTCGCGAACCATACGCCATAACTGTTCTGGTTTCAATGAAAGGAAGGCAGGAAGGTGTGGCACGAGGGGCGGCAAGACGCCGCTAGCCAGCAATATTCATGACCGTTCGTCGCGAAATCGCCAAGCCGCGTCGTGAGACCGGCGCGCGGAGCCCGGAGGACTTGAGGCGTACTCGTGCAGTACGTCGAAGGTCTGAGGGGCGAGCCCACCGGCCGCAGGCTTGTCGCAACAGCGGATCGGCGATTGCAGTAGAAGAGTCATGAATAATGCTGGCTAGAGTCATCGGATTTCAGCCAGCTTGTTTTTTGCCAGCTTGGATTCGTCGGATGTGGGAAACTCTTCCAGCACGCGCTTCAAACTTCTCTTCGACTTGACCAGATCGCCGGTCTCGGCCGTGGCCAATCCCAACTTATACAGCGCGGCGGGCGCTTTTTCACTTCCGGGATATTCCGCCAGCAGTGAGTCGAATGTCTGAATCGCACGGCCGTAGTCCTTCATATTGTAATACGATTCACCCAGCCAGTACTGCGCGTTTGGCGCCAGCGACGTGCCGGGGAAATCCTTCACAAAGCGTTGGAATCCCGCCACGGCCAGTTCATACTTGCCGTTAAGATAATCGTTATACGCCAGATTAAAAGCGGACGTCGGGGTAATGCCCGGCGCGATAGTGACCGGCTCTGCCGGCTTGACCGGCTTGGGGAGCCGGATATCGGAAGACATCGGATCCGGCTTCGCCAGAGGCTGATTTGCCGTTTCTTCCAGTTTGGCCAGCCGATTCTCGATTCGCTGGAGACGTGCGGCGATGTCGTCCACGCGCGGCTTGCCTGACTCCCCATCCTTGGCCCGCTCCACCGACTCCAACCGCCGCAGGACGGCGTCCACCCGATGATGGTCCTGCTCTTGCGAGCGTGAGACCGTGGCGAGTTGATCACGTACTTCGATGAAGTCCGCGTGTTTGGCGCACCCGGCTAACATCGATACCGCCATCACCATTCCAACGACAAATACGGCAGGCACGCTCCGATTCTCCATGCGGCCTATCGGACCTCCTTGAGCTGAGCAAGTTTGCCCGAGGCTTTTCCCGCCTCTGGGCTCTTCGGATACAACGTCAGGACTTGATTGAATGCGGACGATGCCCGCTTGACATCCTTCAACGCCAAGTACGCATACCCTTTTTTCAGCATCGCGGCCGGGACCTTCTCGCTCCGAGGATAGTCGGTCTCCACCCGGCCATAGGCATCGATCGCCTTCTGGAAATCCTTCTTGCCATAATAGGCCTCTCCCTGCCAATACCGGGCGTTCGGCGCCAAATCGGAATTGGGATACTCTAAGAGGAATGCCGCAAACCCCTGGCGAGCCCCTTCCAAATCTCCGCCACGAAAGACCGTCAGCACCTGCTCATACTTGACCCGGTCGGCCGCTTCGGCCCCGTTCTGCCCGGATTCCAGCACAGGCGGTTCTTGGGGCGCAACAATCGTGACCGCTGCGGGCCCCGTCTCCATGCCGTCTTGTGCCGCCGACGCGGTAGGCCGCTGCGAGGATTTAGTCGCCTGCTGGCGGCCCGGCTTGGAGCCGGCCTGCTCCACGGATTTGACGAGCGACTCGATCCGGCGGTCTTGTTCCTCGAATCTCGAGGCGGCCTGTTGCTTCATGGCCTCAAGGGTTTTCGCGAGCGCAGCGACGTTCTGGGTGGTCTGTTCTTGCTGCTCCACTCGCCCGTTGAGTCCAACCAGAGCCTCGCGGAATCCCGTCAGCGCCTGATTGAATTGGGAGAATTTTTCGGACACTTGCCCCATGTGGTGCTGCGTTTCGCTTAACCCTTTGTGCTGGTCATCCAGCTTGGCATCCACCCGCTTGCTTAACGTGTCGTTGGTCCGCTGCACGACATCCACGATATCTCTCTTGAGCGTTTCCACCGCATGGTCCATTGATTTTGAAAACTCTTCGAGCTTGGACGCGAACTTCGCGTCTTGATTCTCGATGCTTTTCTGGACCCAGGCATGTCGTGTGGTATTGTCGGCATCCATCTTCGCGGTCAGCTGTTCCAGTTTCTTCGCTTGCTGTTCCAGATGCGCCAGCCGGTGCTTGAGATCCTCCTGTTTGGCCTGAATATCCTGTGTTTGATGCAAGGCCCGCTCCAGCTCCCCCCGCAGGTGAGGCAAATCCTGATCCCGTAGCGTAGAAATCTCCTGGCTTTGCCTGGCGCGAGTCTGAGACAACTGATCGTCCTGCTGTTTGATCCGCTGCTGCAGGGCTTTCTCGGTTTGGAGCAGGTCGGCTTGTTGGGCGACACACCCGGTCAGAAAGATGAACAAGACAACGATAATCATGGTCTCAGCGCTCCTCATAATATGATATGCCGGCACAGCCTCATTCCTTGATCCCCAAGTGACAGGGGCCTGGAGCTGCGGCTGCCTGTTAGAAAACGGATGGACTTCCATCTCTTGTCCGACACAATCATAGCACGCAGGCGGCCGTTCCGATGCCTACGGCAGCCGAAAGCCCTTGCGGGAACACCATGTCCACCGCTTACTTCCCTGTCTTGAGGAGCACATGTCCGCGACGATTCTGGGCATAGCAGGACTCCGTGTGCTCCTTACACACCGGCCGCTCCTTGCCGTAGGACACGATCGACAGATGGTTGGGAGCCACACCAAGTTCGACGAGATAGTTTCGGGCGGCCTTGGCCCGCTTCTCGCCTAATACCAGATTGTATGCCGAGGTGCCCCGATCATCGCAGTGCCCCTCAATCTTCAAGTGGGCCCCAGGATTGGCCTTCATCCACTCGGCATTGTGAGCGAGGACCATCCGTGCGTCTTCCGTAATAGCAAAACTGTCATAGGCGAAAAAGACGTCTCTCAGTCCCGCCGCCGCTGCAGCCTGCTCCGCGCGGATGTCTTCCATCTGGCGGCCGCCGCTGCCGGGATCGGCTTTGGCCATCAGCGAGCCCCCGCTCCCGAGCCGTTCTTCGGACGGATTCTTATCCAATCCACGCAATCCCCCCGAACCGTCTTGTCCCGAAAATGACGTGTCCGGGAGCTCCTGTCCGGCCCCGCTCTTGGCCTGGGGCTGAGAAGCCTGCGTGTTTCCGCCCGACTGTCCTGATTTCGACGCGCATCCGAACAGGCTCACCATGAATGCGCCCACGATCAATGCCACACCGATTGTCGATTGTACCCGTCTCATGGACTCAACCCCCTCCTGGTGGATATGGACTGGCAATTGTATAAATGTCTCCTCTTTCATACAGAGGAGACCATCCCGGTGCAAGCCCCTTGTGCCGAATATTTATGACGCCGGCGACCAGGTCGGGGCGCTGTTGTGAGTTCCGGAAAACGTAATTCTCTCCAGATCTTTTCCGTCAGCATTGATCATGTAGATCTGGCTCTTTCCTCCGGCCGTGGAACTGAACACCAGATGCCGGCCATCCGGTGACCACGACGGGGAATCGTCAACCCCTTGCCCCGCCGTCAACTGCACACGCTTCTGACCGTCCGGAGTAATCAAACACAGCTTGTACTCCTTCTTCGGGGTGCGGCACACATAGGCGATCCAATTGCCGCGAGGCGACCAGGCCGGCGCGGCATTATAGTCACCCTCAAAGGTCAGCCGGCGAACGTTTGAACCGTCCGCGCTCATCAGAAAGACCTGTGGACCGCCGCTCCTGTCCGAGGTAAATGCAATTTCGCGGCCAGACGGAGACCAGGAGGGGGACAAATCGCCCGCGGCGTTGGAGGTCAACCGCTGGATAGTCTTCGTGCGCGTGTCCATGCGGTAGAGTTCTGAATTTCCCTCTTGGCTGGACGAAAACGCCAGGAAATTTCCGTCGGGGGATAAGGCCGGAGTAATGTTCAATCCGCCCAAGGACACCAGCGTCCATCGTTTCCCGGTCGCCAACTCGATCATATCGATGTCTTGCGTATTCCGGTTGCGGTATGCCGTAAACACCAAGAACCGTCGGTCCGGCGACCACCGTGGCATGAGATTCAAGAATCCGTCGGCCGTCACCTGGCGCGAGTCATGCCCGTCGTAATCCATGACGAACAACTCACGGGCCGGCCCCACCTCGGACACATAGGCGATTTTCGTCCTCGCAATGCCCGGCTCCCCCGTATAACGAAACACCAGCTCGTCGGCAAACCGATGCGCCATCAGCCGCACGACGGAGGGGGATCCGGCATACCGTTTCCCACCAACCATCTCGTCGCTGCCTGCATCGTAGACGTACCCCTCCATGTTCACGTCGGCGTCCTTGTCCCCGCTTTTCATGCCGGCCTTGCCCCAGACAATGACGGAGACGCCATGCTCCCCCGCCTGCTTAAACGACGGATCCGGCTCCGTGCCGAGATGATTCGCCTTCACACCCATACTGGATAGATCGACGAGAGAAAACACAAGGGACCGCCGCACATCGGTCTTGAGCACTTCTTCGATTCGGCTTCCCAGCCTGATGCGCCCTTCCGGAGACTCGGCCCCGCCGATGTTCTCGATCCCGACCACGCCCAAGGGAATTTTCTGAAAATCCGGCCGCGTGGCTTCCAGAAACACGTCGGCCGCACCCGACTCGATGATCCAGACCAACCCCGCTGAGAGACACAGACTGATGATGACACCGGCTCGAAACGCCATGGTTTACCCCTGTGAATCGCCGACGGTAAAGGTGAAGTGTGCGTCGAAATAGGGCTCGGTCAACTCCACCGGAAACGCGGGCAAGGGAATTGCGTTGAGCACAGCCCGTTTCCCTGCCAAGTCATAATATTCATTCCCCGAAGACTGTTCGATCATGATACCGGTCACCGTTCCATTTCGATGGAGCCTGAACTGCACGATGACCACGTACGCTTGGGTGGTCACATCCACCGGCGGCGCGTTCCAATAGCTGCTGATCCGCTGCCGCACGCGTCCCAGGTAGGCATTCGACCCCGGCGCCATCCCTGGAACTTTCAGCGTCGTGTCAACGGTCTTGACACTCGGCGCCTTTGCCTCGATGCGAGGCACCGGTTTGGGCGATGATTCAGCCGGAGTAGCCTTCGGCAGTTCGACGTTCTTGATCTTCTTGAACTCCTCGTCCAACTCCTTGTTCAAGTCTTCCGTCAGCGATGGTTGCGGCTTCGACTCCGGCACCTGCGCGAGAGGTTGCTTCGTCTCAGACGCAACCGGAACGTCGGGAAGCTTGAATTGTGTCTTCTTTGGTTTCTCCGCTGGACTGAAGTCTCCGAACGCCGGCGCGGTGGGTGGCAGCACCACATCTTTCATGACGTCCTTGGCCGGTGCTTTCACAGACTTCGGCGGCGCGGGCGCGGGAACCGACTTGACCGGTGGGGCAGGGACGGGAGGAGACGGGGGAGCGGGCGGAGTGGCAACCGGAGGAGCGACCGCTCTTTCCGGTTGAGCAGGCTCGGCGGCAAGCGAAATCTCGATAGAGGCCAAGGGCCGTTCACCGTGCTTGGGCAACCGAACCCATGCAACCACGGCCAGCACTCCCAGATGCACCACGACTGAAATCGCCAAGGCACGCCAGAAACGCCTGGTGAGATCCTTTTGACGTTCGCCATCCAACCAGAAACCGGCCGATGCAGAGGCCTGTGCCATGAACGCCCTGCCCCCTATTTCTTATGTGCTGGCGGCACGGCGTCGGTCACACGTTCGGGCCCGACTGGATCGGTGACCATGCCCAGTTTTTCAATGCCGGCTTTTTTCACTCCATCCATCACTTGGACGACCACGCCATAGGGCACATTCTGATCGGCCCGCAGATACAAGGACACGTCTTTGCGCTCTTCCTTAAGCAGGCGCAGCTTGCGCTCCAACTGCGCGACGCTCACCTGATCCTTGTCGAGATAGAGCCGCTGATCTTTTTCGATCGTGAGCACGACCCGAATTTCCGGTTTGATCGTATTGGACGCGGAAGTCGGCAACTTGATATCCATGCCGCGGTAGAGCATCGGGGCCGTGACCATGAAGATCACCAGCAGCACCAACACGACATCGACGAGCGGGATGACATTGATCTCGGCCAGAAACCGCCGCTGCCGGCTTTCGAGAATCATCGCTTGGCTCCCATCGCGACTTCAACGGGCGCGGAGGCCGCCTTCCCCTTGGCGGGAAACAGCGCATACAGCTGAACCACCACGGAATCCATGCGAAAGGCCGTACGCCGGATACGCGTCAGGAAATAGTTGTACGCAATGACGGCGGGAATCGCCGCGAACAATCCGGCTGCCGTCGCGATCAACGCTTCCGATACGCCGGGGGCCACGGCGGCAATACTGGCCGTGCCTTGCGTGCCGATTTCCCGGAACGAATCGATGATCCCCATCACCGTCCCGAGCAGGCCCACAAATGGGCTGATATTCCCGGTCGTGGCCAGAAACGGCAGGAACGACTCCAGCTTGCCAATTTGACCTTGCGCAAGATGTGTGGCGGTCCGCTCGATGACATGCCGATCGATCGCTGCTCTGCCTTCGCCGTCAAGAGTATCCCGCGCCTCTCCTCCCCGCCGATTCAGATGCTCAGTCACGCCATAGAAGATATGGGCACAGGGCCCCACGGCGGTCCGTTGGCTTTGACGAGGCACGTCATCGAGATCCTTGGCCTTGGACAACGCGGCCATGAACCGGCGGTCCTCCGCATCAGCCGCTCGAAACGCCATCCACTTGTAGAGGATGACGGCCCAGGACATGACGGAGAAGCCCAGCAGCAGCGCCAGAACCACTTTGGACACAAGGCCGAGCGAAACAAGAATTCCTATCGGACCGGATTGAAACATAGGAGTCTCCTACTCCCTTCTTTCCATCCCACACCACGCGGTTGCACTGGAGTGTATCAGACTCTTGTGAAACTGAGGGGTTCGACGGAATGCGACTGGCTCGCCCCAGATCAGGGCAATCAGGCGTTCCTCTGGGAGAACAGATCGGAAACGAATATCCCCCTGAAGGAAGCGCCCCCCGAAGGGGGCGCAGCCTCGCGATCGTGTGAGGACACAGAGGAAGCCTTGCGGCACAGGCATTGAAATATGGCGGGGCCGACGGGATTTGAACCCGCGACCTCCAGATTGACAATCTGGCGTCCTAAACCAGGCTGAACGACGGCCCCATTAATCCTTATGGCTGGTGGAAGATCGGAATGACAAGACTGCACAGACTACATCTGGTCGTCGGTCATGTCCCGAACTCTATCGTCACTCGTTGCGTCTCCGAACTGATCGTTTCCCCAGAACCTACCTACGAAGACTCCTGGTAGGCGGAACAGGGATCGAACCTGTGACCTCTGCCTTGTAAGGGCAGCGCTCTCCCAACTGAGCTATCCGCCCGATTTTCTTAGCAACCTTGGCGGAGAGTAACAAGTCCCTCGGGCCTTGTCAACCAATTCTCGTAGCCTCTTGCAGACCGTCGGCGACCGGTCTGAACCGCCTACTGTGAGACGATGGACGTCACGATTCACGGGCGAATTGATCGCCGGCTGGTCTGCCGCGGAAAATATCGCCGATGCACCTGTTTGAGGCGGCTCCGCTCCACATGCGTATAAATTTGCGTCGTCGCAATATCCGCGTGGCCGAGCATGGTCTGCACCGCCCTCAGATCGGCTCCGCCCTCCAATAAGTGTGTGGCGAATGAATGCCGCAGCATGTGCGGAGATATCGCCTTGGCAATTCCCGCGCGCCGCGCACGCAATCGCAAGAGTTTCCAACAGGCCTGCCTGGTCAACGCCTGAGCGCGCCGCGATACAAACAGCGCCCGTGACGGGCGTCCTTTGAGTAAGACCGGCCTCACCTGCGCAAGATAGTCGGATAGCAGATCCCTTGCCTGCTGGCCCATCGGAACAACCCGCTCCTTGGTGCCTTTTCCCCTCACGCGCAGGCAGCCCGCATTGAGGTCGATCTGAGACACCGTGAGACCCACGAGCTCCGACACACGAAGACCCGAGGCGTACAGCAGCTCCAGCATGGCCTGGTCCCGGCGGCCCTCGACAAAAGAACCGGCGGGGAGATCCAACAACTGCGTGACCTCCGACATCGTCAACGTTTTCGGTAAGCGAACTGCTCGATGCGAGGCGATCACCTCCAGGAGAGGACTCGTCTCCACGAGACGTTCCCGGACCAGAAAACGAAACCACCCGCGCAGAGCCGACAGCACACGGGCAATCGACGCCGGCGCGAGCGGCTGTGTTCGCAAGGAGGCAAGAAACGTAACCACGACCGGCGAGCCGACCGCGTCACTCATCCGGAAACGATGCCGCGCCAAGTGCCGTTGAAATTTTGCGAGATCCCGCCGGTAGGATTCGATGGTATTGATCGATAACCCGCTCTCGATTCGTAGCCCACGCAGATATCGTTCGACGAGCGGATCTAAGAGAGGCGCTGCTTCATCAGCCATACAAATCTTCTAAGGTTCACACCAACATCGCCACATCATTGCCCACTCGACACGGCGATGCGGAAGAAACTATAGCCGACTCCGTATCCGAAGACAACGAACACACCGTGGTTCTCCTTGACACCTTGCACCCTTTCCGATACTAGTCAACCGAGTGACGGCTGATCTACTGTTCAACTGCCATGCTCCCCCACAGGCACATATTTCATCACACGCTTACTGAGTCACGTTGGATGATCGGTTCGGTGTGGCTGGCGCTGTTGCTCGGCCTCGGGCTCATGCTCCCACAACCAGGCGCCGCGGCGAACAAGCCGGCACCTCCTCCTTCCACACCACCAATCTTGGTTCAGGCGAAACAACTCATCGAGAAGGGCGACCCCGAGTCCGCCGCAACGGCGTTGCGACGCTACCTGACGACGCCGCCGCACCCAGAATATCTGGACGATACGTACTTACTCCTCGGTGCCGCGCTCTACCGCATGAAGGACTACCCCGAATCCATCAAATATTTGAACCAGCTCCAGTCTGAATTTCCTGGGTCAGACTTACTCGAACGGGGCAAACTCTTACAGGCCCGCGCCCATGCCGCCATGGGCAACCCCGACTTGGCCCTGCCGCTCCTGGCACAAGTGCGCACTGGAACTCAGGATGACGGCACCAGGCATGAGGCATTAACCCTGATGGCAGACGTCCTGGTGCAAAAGAAAGACTTCGTACGGGCCATCCGCATGCTGTTGGAAGGCATGCAGGGCGCCTTGGAAGCCGAGACGGCGGACGCGCGCGCGCAAGTCCGTGAGATGATCACGGAGAAGCTCGACCGCAAAGGACTGGTCCGGGTACGGGAAGCCTTCCCACGCGCCTATCCAGGCGATCTCGCGTCCATCGGCCTGATCGACTACTATATCGCGCACGGCGATGACCACTTGGCGGAGCAGGAAGCCCGTCGTTTTCTCGCCGTCTTTCCGACGCATCCCCAGAGTCAACGAATCACCGAGTCGCTGGAGCTGCTCAGCGCAAAACTCAAAGCGAATCAATATTTCATCGCGGCCGTCCTTCCCCTGTCGGGACGCCTCGCCCCTTTCGCCAACGATGTCCTGGAAGGCATCCAGCTCGCGCTGGAACGCGCACGCGAACAGCCCGGCACACCGCCCATCGGCCTGATCGTCAAAGACCACGACGCGGATCGTCCCGGATTCCTGGACGATCTTTCGTCGCTGCTCACCGACGACCGCCCGCTCGTGGTCATCGGCCCCATGCTGTCCAAGAATCTCCCCGTTATGGCGGAAATGGCACAACGAACCAGAGTGCCGCTCATCACCCCCGCTGCTACACTTCCCAATGTCCGCCGCCTGGGCAGCTATCTGTTCAGCACGTCGCTCACCTACGGCTTGCAGGCCGAGCGCATTGCGGCCTATGCCATCAAGGATCAGGGGTATCGGCGGTTTTGCATTCTCCATCCCGACACCATTTACGGACGGGAACTCGCACGCCTCTTTGCGCAGGAGGTTCGGCGGCAGGACGGGGAAATCATCGCCATCGAATCCTTCAAGGAAGGCGACACGGATTTCAGCCCGCCGATCTCGCGACTGAAAGCCGAGGATCTCAAGAAATACGGCCTGGCCGTGCCGATCGATCCATCGCGGACAGCCAAGAAACCCGTCGATCGAAACAACCGAAACAACAAACGGATGCTCTACACGCCAGGATTTGATGCGATCTTCATTCCCAGCCGCTCCGGCGATATCGGGTTGCTCACCGCGCAACTGTCCTATCATGACATGCGGGTTCCGCTTCTCGGCACAAACGGCTGGAACACGCAAGACTTCGCCCGCACCGCCGACCGCACGGTCGACGGCGCCACCTTCGTGGACGGATTTTTCGTGGACAGCCCCAACCCCGCCGTGCAGGATTTTGTGCAGCGCTACCAAAAACGCTTCCACACCACCCCCTCGCTCTTCACCATGCAGGGATACGACGCCGCCCGAGTCGTCATCGAGGGCATCCGCAGCGGCGCGGATTCCGGCGAGGAGATCCAAGAGTTCTTGACGACCCATCACAATCTGCCGACCCTCGCCGGACCGGCCGGCTTCGGTCCGGACGGGACCTTGCATCGGCCGCTCTTTCTTCTGCAGGTGAAACAGGGTAAATTCGTACAGTTGAATTAGAAGCGCCCACGCATGAACTCACTTTCGCAGATCCTCCATACGATCTCCTACATGGGGCTCCCGCTGTTGTTTGCCATGGTGCTGCATGAATATGCACATGGATGGATGGCCGACAAACGCGGCGACCCCACGGCGAAACTCCAAGGCCGTCTTACCGTCAACCCTCTGGCGCACATCGATCCGCTGGGCACGATCATTTTTCCATTGATCTGTCTGCTCCTCCCCGGCAGCTTCCTGTTGGGTTGGGCGAAACCGGTGCCGGTCGATCCCCGCAACATGTACCGTCCCCGCCAGGATATGGCCCTCGTGGCCGCCGCGGGACCGGGCATGAATCTCCTTTTGGCCGTGGCCAGCGCACTATTCCTCGCTTTACTCCTGACGATGGAACCATCACTGTCTATACGAGAAGCAGCAGATACCGAGTCCTCGTCGAGCCTGCTCACCACGATGGTGCTGCGTCCGATCGCCACCATGGCCTTGTATTCCGTCATCATCAATGTATTCCTCGCCCTGTTCAATCTGATCCCTATTCCACCGCTCGACGGCGGGCGGATTCTGACCTGCGTACTGCCGGCCAAACCCGCGATGACCTTGGCCCGTCTTGAGCCCTACGGCATGTTTATACTGGTCGGCCTCATCGTATTCGACCGGGAGCTGCGGGTCATCCATACGATTACAAACACGTTCGCATCGGGACTGTCCGGCACCATTCTCTCAACCGCACTCGGCCTCGGCGGAGCCTCACAATGACGACACCTCGAAAGCGAGTTCTGAGCGGCATGCAGCCCAGCGGCCTGATGCATCTGGGCAACCACTTGGGCGCGCTGGAGAACTGGAAAGCGCTCCAAGCACAGTACGACTGTTACTTCTTCGTCGCCGACTGGCACGCGCTCTCGACCAACTACGCCGATACGAGCCGCGTTCGCGAGTTCGTGCAGGAAATGTTGATCGATTGGTTAGCCGCCGGCATCGACCCCGGCCGCTCAACCGTGTTTGTCCAATCCCGCATTCCCGAGCATGCGATTCTGCATCTGTTACTGTCGATGATGACCCCCGTCTCCTGGCTGGAACGCAATCCGACGTACAAAGAAAAGCAGGAAGAAATTAAAGAGAAAGACCTCGGCACCTATGGGTTTCTCGGCTATCCCGTGTTACAGGCCGCCGACATCTTGCTATACAAACCTGATTTCGTCCCGGTCGGCAAAGACCAGCTGCCCCATCTGGAGCTCACGCGCGAGATCGCGCGGCGCTTCAACGATATTTACAAGACACCGGTCTTCCCGGAGCCGAAAGAACATCTCACCAAATTTCCCAAAGTGCTCGGCACCGACGGCCGGAAAATGAGCAAGAGCTATCACAACACGATCAACCTGTCGGACCCGGAACCGGTCGTGCGCCAGAAACTCAAAACCATGGTGACCGATCCGGCTCGGGTGCGCCGGACTGATCCCGGCAATCCCGACATTTGTCCCGTCTACGAGTTTCACAAGATCTATTCATCGGCCGCGGTCCAGGAGCAGATCAACAAAGACTGCCGC
>DASUMN010000103.1:0-3403 GCA_036277675.1 Nitrospira sp.
AAGTGCGATCGACGTGCTGAATCGTGGTGCCGGCCTTCACATCAACCGACCGCTTCTTCAGCTCCCGTGCCATCAGAGTGGAAACTTCTTCGTCTTCCAGCGGCAGGACCCGAGACTGTAATTCGACCAGCGTGATGGCCGTTCCCAAACCGCTGAACAGCGTCGCACACTCGCAGCCCTCGACTCCGGCACCGAGAATCACCATCCGTTTGGGAACAGCCTCAAGGTCGAGCGCTTCCTTGCTGGTGATGATCTCCTTTCCGTCAATGGGAAACTGGGCGATTTGCGGCCAAGAGGACCCGGTGGCAATGAGAACGGCATCGGCCTCCACCGCTCGTCGCGCACCATCCGGCCCGGTGACCGTCAGGGTCTTGGCATTGGCAAATTCCCCATGGCCTTCCACCACCTCAATGTTCCAAGCCTTGAACAAGGTGGCGATCCCCTTGACCAGACCGGACACAACTTTATTTTTCCGCGCGACCATGCGGGGCAAGTCGTAGCGGGCCGGTGCGGACAGCACCAACCCACACTCGTCAGCCTTTTTCAGCTTGTCGCCGAGCTCGATCACGGAAAGGAGCGTTTTGCTGGGAATGCACCCCCAGTTGAGACACACACCACCGAGCGCGTGCCGCTCAACGACCGTGACACGGGCACCGAGCTGTGCCGCGCGGATTGCCGCGACATAGCCGCCGGGGCCAGCGCCGAGAATCGCGATGTGCGTGGACTCTGCCATATTGAAGGTTACGGTTCAGGTCGAGGCTAAGACGTCACTGCACAAGCTTCGAGACGTAACCTCAACGTAGGCCTTAACCTTTCTCTTGGCTGGCGAGGAACGATTCGTACTGAGCGGCGGTCATCAATTGATCGACTTCCGCCGGAGTCATCAGCTCAATCACAGCGATCCACCCCTTGCCGTATGGATCGGAATTCACGACTTCGGGATGATCCTTGAGGTCGGCATTAATGTTCGCGACAGTCCCGCTGACGGGACTATAAATGGTGGACGTCGTCTTCGTCGACTCGACTTCACCGATCTGTCCACCTGCCTTCACGACGGTCCCTACCTTGGGAAGGTCCAAAAAGACAATGTCGCCCAACGCATCCTGGGCAAAATGGCTGATCCCGATGGTCGCCTGCTTGCCGTTGAGACGCACCCATTCATGTTCTTGGTGATACCGCAAATCTGATGGAATCATGCCTGCTCCTCGTTATGAAAACACGCTCCGGTTGCCATGCACAAGAATCATAGACGCCCCCGGCAGACTAGCCGAAGATCTCCATGCCTGGAAAGAAGTACCCAATCTCGAAGGTCGCCGTGTCCGGAGAGTCGGACCCATGGACGGCATTGAACTCGATATTGGTCCCGTGTGCTTTTCGAATCGTACCGGCATCGGCTTTCGCGGGATCCGTAGCCCCCATGAGATCACGGTTCTTCTTAATCGCATTCTCGCCCTGCAACACCAACACCACCGCTGGTCCGGAAGACATGAAGGTGCAGAGGCTGTCGAAGAAGGGCCGTGCTTTGTGAACGGCATAGAACCCTTCCGCAACCGGCTTCGACATCTGCATGAGCTTCATCGCAACCGCCGTCAGTCCGGCTTTCTCGTACCGATTGATAATGTCCCCGATCGCGTGTTTCTTTACAGCATCCGGCTTAATAATGGCTAAAGTTCGTTCATGCATTGTCGCGACAACTCCTTCACAAAATTAAAGAATATGACCACTACTGCTGGTGCATTATAAGTGGGGGGCAATCGGCTTGCAACTCGATAGCTGGTAGAGCACCACGAGCTCTCAGCATTCCGGCAAACCTGTCGCATAGCATTCCCGCCGGCCTCTGTGCTATGTCGATTCCATGCCCACCCCATGCGTGCTGTTGCTCATTCCACCGCTTACCCAACTGAACACCCCCTATCCTTCCACAGCCTACCTCACCGGATTTCTCCAGTCCCGTTCGATTGCCGCCGAGCAAGCCGATCTGGGTATTGAGATGGTGCTGCGGCTGTTCAGTCAGACCGGCTTGCGCCACCTGTTTGCCGAGGTCAGACAGCGAGATGATGCCCTTCCACCTGAAGCGACCGCCATGCTCGTACAGGAGCAGGCGTATTCCGAATGGATCGAGCCCGTGGTCTCTTTTCTTCAAGGGCGGAATCCTGCCCTCGCCTCTCTGCTGAGACGTCCGGGGACATTGCCTCGAGGCCCGCGCTTTCGAGGCCGAATGAAACATGTCCGGTCCATGCCACCAGAAGACCGGGCCAAACATCTGGCCACGCTGTTTCTTGAAGATCTGGCCGACTTGGTCCAAGCAACCGTGTCGCCGCATTTCGCCCTGAGCCGGTATGCCGAACATATCGCGCGGTCGGCCTCCTCGTTCGACGGCATGATTGCCGCCTTGCACGCCGCGCCGACGTTCACCGATGAATTCATGCTGGAGGCGCTGCACAGGCACCTCGACCGAGTTAGCCCCACACTCGTGGGCCTGTCCGTGCCGTTTCCCGGCAACCTGTATGGAGCCTTTCGCATCGCGCAGGCGATCAAGCAGAGTCGGCCAGACCTGCCCATTACACTGGGCGGCGGCTATGCCAACACCGAATTGCGCCGCGTCTCTGATCCACGAGTGTTCGATTATGTGGATTTCATCACACTCGACGACGGTGAGCGGCCGCTGCTCTCCCTCATCGAACACCTGGATGGTCTTCGCCCGCGCAAAGACCTGTGCCGCACGTTCTATCGAAACCAGGGGCGGGTCTTGTTCGCCGACAATCCCGACCTGCCGGACTTTTCCATGAATAACATTGGCTGTCCGACTTACCGCGGGATTGACCTGGACCGTTACCTGACGATTCTAGACAGTGCCAACCCGATGCACCGGCTCTGGTCGGAAGGCCATTGGAACAAGCTCACCGTGGCCCACGGCTGCTATTGGAAACAATGTACGTTCTGCGACGTCGGGCTCAACTATATCGGCCGGTATGAGATGACGCCGACCGAGCGGCTGATCGGACAGATCGAACAGCTAATCGCTGAGACCGGCAAACGAGGATTCCACTTTGTCGATGAAGCGGCACCTCCGGCCGCCCTGAAATCACTCGCCCTCGCTTTATTGGAGCGAGGCCTCGACATTTCATGGTGGGGCAACATCCGTTTCGAAGAAGCGTTTTCACCGGATCTCTGCCGCTTGCTTGCGGCCTCCGGCTGTATCGCCGTGACGGCGGGACTTGAAACTGCTTCAGATCGTCTTTTGGACAAGATGAAGAAAGGCATCACCGTCGATCAGACCGCGCTGGTCGCCTCGGCATTCAGAGAAGCCGGGATTCTGGTCCATGCCTATCTGATGTACGGGTTTCCATCCGAGACGATCCAGGAAACCATGGATTCATTGGAGCGTGTGCGGCAACTGATG
>DASUMN010000104.1:0-5130 GCA_036277675.1 Nitrospira sp.
CAGGTGTTTAAGATGGGCGGCAAAATCGTGAGGACCTTGAATATCACGCAATCGGCTGTCGGCAAGCCGGGCAAGTGGACCACGGTCATCGCCTTGGCCGTCTTCATTCCTTGAGAACATGTCCTTAAACGTTCCCGCCGCTGATCACGCCACTGCCGTGTCTATGGGGCTGAGCGAGCGGCGTGCATGATGGATGTCTCATGACGCTTCCCGCCGGCTGGGAAGGACCGGAGCAGAACTTTCTCGGACTCGAGGAGCCCTGGTGCCATCCGGACCGGGCCGGTGTCTATGTGTTGCCGGCTCCCTACGAACATACCTCCAGTTACATACTCGGGTCGGATCGCGGCCCCTCCGCTATTCTCGAAGCCTCCTGCCAGGTCGAGTTCTACGACGAACAGCTGCGATGCGAACCCTATCGCGAATGGGGCGGCATCGCGACTGCCTCGGCGTTGGATCTCGGCGGAAAAGTCGATGGTGACGCCGTCGATGCGATCGAGCGATTTGTCGCGCCGCATGTCGGGACCGGCCGATTTCTCGTGACGTTGACGGGAGAACATACGGGAGCGCTGGGCGCGATCCGCGCCCATGCCAAACGCTACCCACACATGTGTGTCGTACAGATCGATGCCCATGGCGATTTGCGCGAGGCTTACCAAGGTAACCCGTTCAGCCATGCCAGCGTGATGGCGCGGGTGGTGGAGCATGGACTCCCGCTGGTGCAGCTCGGCATCCGGTCCATCAGCACCGAGGAAATCGCGCGCATCGAAAAGACAGAGCGGATCACCACATTTTTCGCTGCGAATATCCTGGATCCTTGCGGCCCTTATGAAGGACACGCCTCTCGATGGATTCCCGACGTGGTGGCGGCCTGTCGGGGGCCGGTCTATCTGACGTTCGACTGCGATGGGCTGGATGCCTCGATCGTGCCGGCATTAGGTACGCCGGAACCCGGCGGATTGGGCTGGTACGATACGCTCAATCTGGTGGCCGCCTTGGCGAATGGTCCCGGCATCGTCGGGATGGATGTGAGCGAAATCGCCCCTATCGACGGATTCGCCGCGCCACAATTTTCCATCGCCCGATTGATCTACCGCATGCTCGGCCGCGTAAAAGCCGGACGACGCGTGCACTGAGCTGTGTCCTCCTCTCTCCATTGCACGGCATACGAGCAGGCGGCTTGTCTGTGACCACCGCGATCCGCATCAACAAATTCTTCACGGAACAGGGGATCTGCTCCCGACGCGAGGCGGATCGGTTGGTCGAGTCCGGGGCTGTCACGGTCAACGGCCGGATAGCCAAGCTGGGCGATCGTGTGGGCCCGGCGGACGTCATCACCCGGGACGGGCAGGTGATTCCCTGGGGTAAGCCGCCCCTCTATATCAAATATCACAAGCCGGTCGGCGTGACGACGACCAGCGAAGCCCATGTGAACCGGAATATCATTTCGGAAATCGGCCATCCGGAGCGGATCTTTCCGATTGGCCGGCTGGATAAAGATTCATCCGGCCTGATTCTTTTGACGAACGACGGCAACATCGTGAACGAGATTCTGCGCACCGAATTCGGGCATGAGCGGGAATATGTAGTCGATGTCGACCGGCCGTTCGACGATTCATTTCTGGAGCGGATGTCCAAGGGCGTGATTGTACTCGGAAGCCAAACCAAACCATGCCGGACCAGCCGGGCTGGGCGCAATCGGTTCCGCATTGTCTTGACCGAGGGCCGCAACCGGCAAATCCGGCGGATGTGCCAGGGGTTGGGCTATCGGGTGACGAGTCTGCACCGAGTCCGGATCATGCACATCACGGTGAAGGGGCTAGGGGTTGGAGAGTGGAAGGAACTGACCAAACAGGAGCGGGATCAATTGTTGGACGCGGTAGGCCGCGCCGGAAATGAAGCGGGATCTGCTGAGCCGGTTGACCTGAGCTAGCTGTGCAATTCTCGCCGGGCCGCTTGGACGATGGCGAGGACCGACGGATGTGTGAGCCGCCGCTCGACGGTAATCGCATAGAAATAGTGCTTCACCGAGTCCAGGCGTCCGACCACTTGCACCTGGTACTGACGGCAGATTTCCTTCTCGATCGCGGTGGCGCCGGGGAAAATCCCGTATCCATCCTGCCCGAATGCCTTGAGCGTTATGCTGTCATCGAATTCGCCGACGATGTTGGGAGTCAGTTCACGCTGCGCCAGCCAGGGGTTCAGCAGCTGTCGGAGCATCGCATCAGCGGTCGGCAGAAGCATCGGGGCACCCTGTAACGATTGTGGAAAGCTGCGGCGATACCGCGCCGCCAGCGTCGCCGTTGCGAACAGGGTCACTCCGGACTCGCCCAAGAGGTGGTTATAGATTCGAACGTTGCTGTTTGGCGGGGCCGGGGCGTCGGCGATGACCAGATCCAACTCGTGCACGACCAGATCAGTCAACAGAAATGGCAGTTTGTCCTCCCGGCATATCAAGAGTGTCGACGGATCCACCTTCAGGGCTGATTTCAGAAATTGAGTGGCGAGCGGTTTCGACACGACATCCGACATGCCGACGACCAATCGGGAAGGGTGCCCGTTCGTCCCGCGCCCCTTCACCGTGCGCAGCAACTCTTGTCCGGTTGCGAAGATGTCTTCCGCGTACTTGAACACCACCCGTCCCATCTCCGTCATGACGAGGCGGCGTCCTGTCCGGACGAACAGTTGTTCTCCCAAGGCTTGTTCCAGGAGCATGATCTGTCCGCTGATCGTCGGCTGGGCCAGATGGAGTTCCGCGCAGGCCTTGGCCACAGTGCCATGTTTGGCGACGGACCAGAAATACAGCAGGTGGTGATAGTTCAGCCAATCCATACGGCCCTAGGCGTCAGGGTAGGGGGACCACTATACATCGGATTAGCCGATAACTCCAATCCGTTTTATCTATTTTTAAAAATGAGCGGGAGATTGCTAGTGTGGCGCCGTCCGCCACCCGACGTAAAGGAGCATCCTGCATGATCGCGCTGGTATTGGCTCTCGTAACTCTCTTGCCAATGACCGCACTGGCGGAACCGGTGAGCGACTCGAAGACCGTCCAGGTTCCGTCGGCTCGCACCGAACCGCTCACCATCAGCGAAGTCCTTGCCCGTATCGAGTTGACGCATCCGCTGCTTCGGGCAATGGGAGCCGAGCGGTCGAGGGCCCGGGCGAAAATCTTAAAGGCACTAGGGGCCTGGGAACCGCAGGTCAAGAACTATACACAGTTTGAACGGTACACGACGTGGAATCTCACCACCTCGTTCGACATTCCGAGTCAACATAACACGGGATATGCCGATAGCACCCTCCAGGTCGGGCATCCCTGGGGTTTCGTGGTCGAAGGCGGACTCCGCAGCGGCTTCGGGGATTCCGCCACGAACAACCGCATTGCCTATCCCCCTGATCTGCTGGGCACCTATCGTACGCAGCATTTCTACTACGCCGGATCGTTCCACCTGTTGCGAGGCCTCGTGATCAATGAGGAGAACGCCGCGTTCCAACGGGCCGAACTCGCGGTGCCCCAAGCGGAGATCGCGGTGGCGCAGAAACGACAAGACCTCTATCTCGCGGGCGCCGTGCAGTATTGGGATTGGCAGGTGGCGGTCAAGCAGGCCGAAGTCGTGAAGCAGATACTGGCCGTTGCAGAAGCTCGCGCCGTCCAGATTGAGGGCCAGGCCAAGGCCGGAAAGATTTCTCCCCTTGATGTGGCGGAAGTCAATCAGGAAGTGCAGCGCCGCCGGGCGGCCGCCATCGCCGCGCAACGGAAGGTGGAGTATGAACAGTACAAGCTGTCCCTCTTTTTCTGGGAGAACGGCGAGCCGGTGACCCCGCAGCCGGAATGGGCGCCGGAATTCCAGGGCGAGACGCCACTTCCGACCGAAGAAGAGATCTCAGGTTTTAAAGTAGAGGCAAGAGAGGCGCGGCCGGAAGTGCGGGACCTCTATGTCCAGGCCAAGATCAACAACATCGATCTCAAGCTCGCCAAGAACAAGCTGCTCCCGACCTTGGATCTTGAAGGGGGGCCGACCAAGGGCGCCGCGGACTGGGTTGTGGGACTCGGGTATCGGGTCGGGTTGCACACGGAGATCCCGCTGTTCCAGCGGGAAGGGCGTGGGAAGGTCATGGCTGCGGAAGTGGGCCAGTCGCAATTGGCCTTGAAGCAGCAATATACCGAGCAGCAAGTCGGATTTGACGTAGATAACTGGTACTCGGCGATCGTGCGGGCCAGGGATCGGGTGAGGGCTGCCACGGAATCGTACCGGTTGGCCAAGATCCTGGAGGATGGCGAGCGCAAACGGTTCGATTTGGGGAAGACCAGTATCCTTTTCGTCAATACGCGCGAGCGTAACGCTGTCGAGGCAGCCTACCAGCTGTATCGGGCGCAGGCCGACTACGCCGTCGCGCGTGGAGGGATGCTGTGGGCGAGGGGCGCATTGTCGAAGCCCTGGCCTGAGAGCGAGTTGGTCAAGTACGGGAACCCGCTGACGGCGGCAGGTATGAACGGCCACCAACAACCGGGCCGCGATTAATCGGGTACAAGGAGCATCCTTCGATGGCCGCTCTCTTATTCGTGATTCTGATTTTTCTTCCCGTGGCAACATGGGCGGAGACGGTGAGCACCGTGCAGCTTCAGCCGACGCGCACCGAGCCCCTGACCATCACCGAAGTGCTCGCCCGTATTGAGTTGACGCATCCTCTGCTTCGGGCCACCGGTGTCGAGCGGGCGCAGGCTCGGGCGAAGATCCTAAAGGCCCTGGGGGCATGGGAGCCGACGTTCAAGAACATCACAGAGGCCGACCGCTATCAGTCTTGGAATTTCCTGGCCTTCGTGAATACGACGACGGGGGGATATAACGACACCAAGCTCGAGGTCGGGCATCCCTGGGGCTTCCGGGTTCATGGTGGTATCCGCAGCGGCTTTGGGGATCGCACCAACCAAGCCGCCCATGCGCTCATCCCTAATGATGGACTGCTCTACTGGCAAAACCAGCAAATCCTCGCCGGTGGGGAGGGCCATCTGCTACGAGGGCTCCTGATCAACGACGAGTACGCCGACTATCAAAAAGCCGAACTCATGGGGCCGCTGGCTGAGATCCACGTCGCCCAAAAACGGCAGGACCTCTATCTCGCCGGCGC
>DASUMN010000105.1:0-3778 GCA_036277675.1 Nitrospira sp.
CGCCGGTGAACTCTGCACCTACGCACGCGGAGAAGTCAGTCGAGCGGCCAGGCAGCAATTCGGCAATGCGCAGCAGCCACTCTGTTCGCCGCCGCCAGGCCAGGGCGCGGTCGTCAGGATTCATCCCATGGCCAGAGGGGACAATCCCAAACCGGTTGCGTCGGAAAAGCAAGCTGGATCAACAGCCAATCCTCCCGCGCCTCCTTCGTATGCCCCCAAACCGGCGGAGGTAGGGCCCAGACCATAACAGACAACGAAAGGAGGAGGCGCTCCTTCGTTGACAGTCCCTCCAGCGGCCAGTATCATGGCTTTCCGATAGATTGGCCGAAGGTAGCAGCGGTTGATTGATTCACATACCTCTCGCGGATGCCGGCGTAGCTCAGTTGGTAGAGCAGCGGTTTCGTAAACCGCAGGTCGCCCGTTCAATCCGGGTCGCCGGCTCCATACCGCACTTCGTGTGACCCGCGCGCTATTTTAGGTAGTTTCGAATTTGATGCGCGCGGATGAACCCCACCAGTATGTCTGCTACTTGAGCACAATTCCTGGCGTGTTCCGGCGGCCAAATCAAGCTTGCGCGACTTTCGAACACGCCGTGCCCATGTTAGGCCTGTTTTGAAGCGGCACCACGTTTGCGGGTGGTTACCGATCCCTTGGATCCTGATTTAGAGTGTCCGGCCTTCTGTTGAGAGCGGGAGACGGTATCGGAGCTCAACCCCTGGCTTGCGGCTGACGTGATTTGGCGGCGAAGGTCTTCGATCGACGTCGCCGATGACGACCGCTCAGGCTTGTGGAGCCCCAGCTTCTCCCAACGGACCTTGGTTCGAAGAACGGCGCGTGTTCGTCGGCGCGGGCGTTTTGTTCCCCATGATGTATTCATGGCTTCTCCATTTCAGAGGTCACCGTATGAAACAGGCGGTGTGATGTCCGTCTTTCAATCATCGAGACTTATCGAGGGATGCAGATGCTTTGCCCGCACCGGTCACGAACCGATCTTCCGGAAAGACTGCTCGGAGTCGGTTGGTGACGGACAGACGATACAGTTCAGTTTCTCGACCAAGCTGCACCAAATTCTTGTTGTCGAGCAGAATATTGAGGTGATGCTCGGAGACGAGCAATCGGGTGCTGTTTCCCACATTCACGCGATACTGGGTTCTTCCGTCCGGGTTACGTTCTGATCCGGATACGATCTCTGTTAACCCGTCGATGATCCCGTCATAGGCTTCTGATCGATGTCGCACTTTCGTGCCATCCGGGATGCGGACCCAATGGGTAGTGGGTGTCGGTAGATTCGGTTTGTTGGTATTCATGTAAATGTACTCTCCGTGTAGGGGTTCATTGGGTTGTCTCCCTGGTCCGAGGACACAGGGGCCGGCGGATCGGTACGTCTGCAGGATGCACCATCTTGATTCCTCGTATAAAGTGGCCGTCAAGAGGCACGGCGACACCTGGAAGAGCCTCCGTCGCGTGCATTGACCGCTGCACACAAAGGCCCTTGACCGACGAACGGACCACCGACTGATGAATGCTATCGCGCAAGAACGGAACTGGGAGGGAGGAGCGCGAGGATCAGAATGACAATGTGGTCAGTCTACCACATGGCGGTATAGATTGCGAACGAGAGACAAAGTGAGTCGCTGGGGCGCTTCAGATGAAGCGCCCCAGCAGGGCTTCGCAGAAACAACGTGACTTCCTAGTAGCGGTTTCGAGTATGCTCCCCACTGGACCGACCGCCTCCACCAGAGCGTGGCTCCATCGGCTTGGCCTCGTTGACGGTGAGGGATCGCCCATCCATTTGTGACCCGTTCAGGGCGGCAATGGCAGCCTGAGCTTCCTCAGAAGTCGCCATTTCGACAAAGCCGAATCCCCGCGATTGGCCGGTGAACTTGTCCGCGATGACGCGGGCAGATTCCACAGTGCCATGCGTGGAAAAGAGAGTGGTGAGTTGCGATTCGGTTGCCGCGTAGGGCAATCCGCCGACATACAGTTTTGAACCCATGGGGGTTCCTCCTTCCAATGTGATATTGCCGGTGACGCGAGAAAAAATTCACGAGGGAAGGAGAGGGCCGAAGACGCAACCAGAAAGGCGGCTTAGGTCAGGCTTCCGATCAGTTTCTCGGTAACAACAACATCGATGATGGGCCGTTGTGATCTCGCTTCATGCGAGGCCCTCCGCGATGGAGCAGGGACATCCTAGCAGGTATTGGATCAAATGGCTAACTGGTGCCCCACGCGAGTATGATCTGTTGCCATCACCAGACGGTGGATCACTGTTTGCCAGAGGATTGCGGCCCATGCCAGACCAGGTACGGCGGTTTCTTCATCGCCTCGCCCGCGGCGGGGTAGAGACGTAGAGCATAGCTGTACGCCTGTTCTTGGGCGGTCAGGCAAGTGGATGCGGAGAGGACGTGGTTCGCGATGTTGCGGAAGTCCGTGCGATCACCTGTCTCGACGACATTATAGACTGCGCAGGAGAAGTCGCCGTCCTTCGAGTATTCTGTGCTGATCGCCAGGTAGGATCCATCCGAAAATGTCATGAGTGGTTCTAGGTTCAGACGGCTCATTACGACTCCTGTAGTCTCCGGAGATTGTTCGCGCAGACTTGCTGAAGGGAAGAGGCGCGATGGGAAAGGCATGAGTAACGGACCAATCAAAGGTATCACACCTTCAACTCAATAGCGAATGTGCGAGGACGCTGCATGAACCACGGCGGATGTTGATGCTTAGAACCGGTAACCTTGAGAGGGATTCACTCGTGCAAGGGAGGATGTGGGAGAAATCGTTGGACAGGCAGGAGAATGATCGAAATGTCCTGCCAGAGCCGTGGGAGATGGCTCTGGCAGGACTCGTCACTGTGAAGGTGGGGCTACCCTTCTGAGCACGACTGCCGATCAATCCATGAAGCCTCCGCTCATCAATGCGAAGACCACGATCCCGACGAGGAACGCCGCATACAACCAAGCCCATGTCGGCTCAGACTTTAACTCCTCCATGATGTGTAGTTGACGCATGGCCGTTCACCTCCTTGCTTGAACCTGCTGTTTCCAAAAAGCAGGGCGTTCTGACCGTCCTCCGTGTTTGCAATCACACTAAAAGAGAGGATCGCATCTCCGCCATCGCCTAAAAGGTGGAATTTGGGCCTACACCGCTTGGGCGAGAACAACGGGATGAACGGGGTGGCTCATCGAGCCCGCACATACGTGAGGATGGCCTCGACACGCCCGTCGACTGAGAGCTTCTGGTAAATGTGGTGGAGATGTGTTTTCACGGTATCGACGGAGACACAGAGTTGGTCGGCAATTTCTTTGTTGCTCCGACCGGCCGCCGCGCACGCGAGTATTTCTCGTTCCCGATCAGTCAAACTCGACAAGCGACCGTTGTTTTCCTCTTGTGTCTGTCGGAGCACGCCGGGAACGGTGCGGGCGAAGTGCTCGGACATGATCGGTGACAAGATGTGTTCTCCTCTGACGGTGGCTCTGATGATGCGCAGGAAGTCTGTGCAATCGGTATCCTTCAGGATGTACCCGAAGGCACCAGCCTGCATGGCGGCCACGATCCGGCTGTCCTCATCGTACCGGGCCAACAGCAGCACTCGCGTGCGGGGTAGGTGTTGGCGGACGAGTTTGGTGAACGATTCCATGTCGAGATCAAGCATGTCGACATCGAGGAGGACAATATCCGGCGCATGTTCAAGCGCCAATCGATAGGCTTCTCGTCCGTCGGTAGCCTCCACCACCGAAGCCACATCCCGTTCTCGCTCCAAGAGCAGCCGCAGGCTTTG
>DASUMN010000106.1:0-6312 GCA_036277675.1 Nitrospira sp.
GATGCTCCCGATTATCATGCTGACGGCCAAAGCCGAGGAATCGGATACGATCGTTGGACTCGAACTGGGCGCCGACGATTACGTGACGAAGCCGTTCAGCCCGAAGGCGCTGGTCGCGCGGGCGAAGGCCTTACTGCGCCGGTTGGAGCGCACGCCTGCCGCCGAAACCACCCACTATCGCTATGGCCCGCTGGCCATGGACCTCGGACGGCATGAGGTTCGCCTGGGTGAAAAAGAAGTGTTGCTCACAGCGAAGGAGTTCGGATTGCTGGAACATCTGCTACGGAACCCCGGCCGTGTCCTGACCCGTGACGTGCTTCTCAACGCCGTCTGGGGTTACGACTATTATGGAACGACCAGAACGGTCGATGTCCATATCCGGCGGCTCAAGCAAAAACTTCCGTTGCTCGACGAGGCCATCGCCTCCGTGAAGTCGCTGGGATACAAGCTGAAGGAGCTGTAAACGGTGATCGGCACTAGTGTATGAGGCTGTCCATCCGCTGGAAAATCGCGCTGGGAACGATCCTGACCGTGGCCTGCAGCCTGGCTGTCGCTGGAATGACGGTGGGACACTCGCTCGTGCTGGCACTAACCGCCGCCTTCTTAGTCGCCGCGACATTGAGTCTCTGGCTGGCTCACAGCATCACGACCCCGCTGTCGGATCTCAACCATGCGGCCCAGCAAATAGCCGCTGGGCCGCAGGCTACTCCCATTAAGACCGCCCCGGATGACGAAATTGGCCTCCTGGCTTCCACTCTCAATGATGCGGCCAGCCGGCTGCACGCCCAAATCGACGCCCTGTCGGAAGATCGCGCCCAACTCCTCGCCGTCCTGACGTCGATGGTAGAAGGGGTCATGGTGCTGGATCCTCGCGGCTACGTCCTGCAGATCAATCCGGCTCTGGAACACATCTTCGGCATCGTACGCACCGAGGCACGGGGGCGCCCCGCTGCCGAGCTGTTCCGTCACCAGCAGCTGAACGAGTTGATCGACACAGCCTTGCGTTCGCGGACAAACCATGATGCGGAAATCGTTCTGCCGTTGACCGGACGGTGCCTGCACATCGAAGTCTCTGCCGCGGGCGGAGAACGGGATAACGAGGCCTGTGTCGTCTTGGTCTTTCACGATATGACGGAACTGCGGCGTCTCGAAACGATCCGGAAGGACTTCGTGGCGAACGTGTCTCATGAGCTTCGCACGCCGCTGACCTCAATCAAGGGCTACGTCGAAGCGCTGCTGGACGGTGCCAAGGATGATCCCGCCACTACAGGCAACTTTCTGGACATCATCCTGAACCAGAGCAATCGGCTCAATCTGATACTCGACGACCTGCTCGAACTCTCGAAAATCGAGTCAGGCAGCGTGCACTTCAAACAAGAGCCAATCGACCTCTCCCCTCTGATCGATCGCACGATCGCCATGATGAAAACGCTCGCCGATAAGAAGCGCCACCGACTCATCTCATCGGTCGATCAAGCCCTCCCGCCGGTGGAGGGGGACGAAGAACGGCTCGTCCAGGTGCTGACAAATCTGCTCGACAATGCCGTCAAATACACACCGGTCGGCGGGACCATCACGGTCGGTGCCCGATTGGCTCCTACGTCGACGGATAGGATGATCGACCTCAGCGTCGCGGATACCGGGATCGGTATTCCGGAGCCGGACCGCCCGCGAGTCTTCGAACGGTTTTATCGCGTGGACAAGGCGCGATCACGCGAGCTCGGCGGTACCGGACTCGGCTTGGCGATCGTCAAACATCTCGTCGAGGGATTGAGTGGACACGTCTGGGTGGAAGCGGCCCACCCTCATGGAAGCCGGTTTGTGGTTCGTCTACCTGTCAGCAGCAAGCACGCGACGGCTGACTCAGGTTAAGCGCGTAAGACCTGTGCACTGACTATCACCATCGTACAAGCCCGGTGGCCCACGTCACCCCTCCGCCGAAACTACCTAACAGCACAAGATCACCGGCAGCAATGGCTCCACTACGCACGGCTGTGTCGAGCGCAATCGGCAAAGACGCCGAGGACGTGTTACCGTACTGCTCGATGACCGACATCAATTTGTTCGGCGGAATCCCCAGTCGATCGGCGACCTGATGCAAAATCCTGCCGTTGGCTTGATGCAGCACCACCTGTGTGATCTCGCCGATACCTACGCCGAATTCCTTCAAGATATCCTTCGCGGCTTGCTCGATCCGCCGAATCGCGACCCGGTAGAGCGCGGTTCCCTGCATGCGGATCGTATGTTCCTGTTTCTCCAGGGTCGCACGTGTCGCTGGAGTGCGTGACCCGCCGGCCTGGACGCGAATCAGCCCATGGCGAGACCCGTCCGCGCGCAACCTGATTCCAAGAATCCCGCGCCAATCAGGGTTGCGATCGTCTTCGCCCCGTAAGATGACGGCCCCCGCCCCATCACCGAACAGCATGGCGGTCTCTTGATCCTGCGGATCGAGAGATCGCGACTTGACCTCCGACGCCGCCACCAGGCAGGTTCTCACCTGTCCACTCTGAATCATGGCCTGCCCCATGGAGAGTCCATAGAGAAAACCGGAACACGAGGCAGACACATCAAAGGCCCCCACACCCTGACACCCCAACCCCCGCTGCACGTAACACGCGGTTGAAGGGAACACGGTGTCCGGCGATGTGGTCGACAGGATGATGGCTTCAACCGAGGACGCTTCGCAGCCGGCTGCGGAAAGGGCCCAGCGCCCGGCTTCGATCGCCATATCGGAAGGGGCTTCGCAGTCGGCCGCCCACCGCCGCTCCTTGATACCGGTCAGCCGTTGGATATGGTCCGGTGTAAGCCCCAGTGTGGAAGCAATATCCTCATTCGTGACGACCCGGTGAGGGAGATAACTGCCGGTTCCAATCACCCTGGCTCGAATCATGGCTCCTACCGGTCGCAGTTGAGAGGATATAGAGAGGATCGGGACCTCGGTGCGCCGAAATTATAGGGAGCATGACGGGGGAGGTCAACCAACCCCCCTTTTCTTCTTGCTCTTCTTGCTTTTTCTCCCTCGCACTTGTTATCAATAACGCGTATGGAGATCGTACCGTTCCCTCCACGCACCTCAGCCAATCGCCCCTCAATAGTATCTTGTGTCATCACCCTGAGCTGCCTTCTCGCGGGGCAGAGCTTTCTCGCGGGTTGTTCCACTACGCCCAAAGACCTGCGGGACGGCGTGAGGAAAGCCATTACCGGTACGGATGAACAGATCTTCGTTGAAGACACCGCCGAGCGGTACTATCACCCCAATGTCATGATCAAACGTGGGGAAGCGTACTTTGAGAAGGAGGAGTACGCTGAGGCGCTTACCGAATACACCCGATTCCTCGAGATGTACCGAAACCATGTACTCGCCCCGTATGCCGCATTCCGGCTTGGTGAAGTGCATCTGAAGATGGGCAAGAGCATCGATCGCGACCCCGAACCTATCCAAAAGGCGATTACCGCGTTTGAACGAGTGCGAAAGGATTATCCTGGAAGCCGGTACGATGCGCAGGCACTCGAGAAACTGGAAGACTGCCGTAATTGGTTGGCGGAGATGCATCTGTTCGTTGGGCGCTTTTATTACCGGCGTGGTTCCTATCTCGCCGCCGCGCACCGATTCGAACAGATATTCAAGACCTACCCAGATCGCCCCGTGGCTCCAGACGCCTTATATTTCCTTGCCATGAGCCATCATGAGCTGGGCGCTGACGATTGGGCCAGAGCTGATCTCATGCTCCTCCTTGAAAAATATCCGGACAGCAGCGCGGCGTCCGATGGGAAGAGCCTGCTCGCAACGCTCGGAGGAGCGTATCCTCCCTTGCTCGCCCAAAAATCGGATTCGGCCATTGCATCCGATGCAGGACCGGCGTCGTCTAGACCGTACACATCTGGCCTTCCAACCATGCCGACTCAGCCTTCACTGGGGTCAGCCGGGGCTTCCTTCGTCAGTCCCCTCGGACAAGCATTTACCGCCTGCCGCCTCGGCGCGTGGTGCTGACCCGCGAACAGCTCCCTGCGCCTACTGACCGAGATACCAGCCGATGCCGTATCGCTCCAGGAAACTCGTCACCATCGTGAGAGAATTGGCATAGATCATCACGCCGACGACAACAAGCAGGACACCGCTCACCGTGGAGACACCCCACAGGTACGCCCGGACCTCTTTGAAATAGGCGAGAAACCGATCCACGCCCAATGCCGTGAGAAACAACGGCAAACCCAGCCCCAATGAGTAGGACGTCAACAACACGACGCCGTCGATCAGGGAATCTGTCGTACCGGCATACAGCAAGATCGATCCCAATACCGGCCCCACACAAGGCGTCCAGCCCGCGGCAAATGCGACCCCGATGAAGAACGACCCAAGGTAGCCCGCTGGGCGGTTGCGAAATTGATAGCGATGTTCCATTTTCAAGAAATTCAGGTTCAGCACCCCCAGGAGATACAGCCCGAACACAACAATCAGCACACCGCCGATCCGACGAATGTAGTCCTGATAGGTCACGAGCACTTGCCCCAGCAAGCTGGCTGACGCACCGAAGGCGATGAAGACAGTGGAAAATCCGGCGATGAAGAGCAACGAATTCAGGACAATCGCCTTCTTGAATTTTGCCCGCTCAGACATGTCCGTCAACTGTTCGACCGAGAGCCCGGTGATATAGGAGATATACGACGGCACCAGCGGCAGCACGCACGGCGACACGAACGAAAGCAAACCGGCTGAAAACGCGGCGAGCACCGAAATCTGAGGGAGCGATTGGATCATGGTTATAATTTTATGAGCATCCGGATCAATTCACGGGCTTCCGGGGAATCCCAGTCTCGGGCGCCGAAAATCTTCTGGCGAACCACTCCTTGGCGATCGACCATAAGCGTCATCGGAAGCGATCGGGCGCCATAGGTCACACCGACCTCCATATCCGTGTCATGGAGGATGGGAAACGTCAACCCGATCTTCTGTTGGAATGGGCGGGTCACCGCCACCCCTTGCGAGTCCGTGGAGACCGCGAGGATTTGGAATTCCCTACGAGGAAATGACCGATAGAGTTGTTCCATCGCCGGCATTTCGACTCGGCAGGGGCCGCACCAGGTCGCCCAGAAATTGAGTAGGACCACCTTTCCCCGAAACTGGGACAGGCTCATCAGATTGCCATCCAGATCGCGCAAGCGAAAGTTCGGCGCCTCGTCGCCGACCCGTACCGCATGCCGTTCAGCGACCTGATATCGCACAGGCGGTGGTTGCTCTGCTTGCGCCCCCCAAGCCGTCATGGTGGGAGAAGCGACAACCAGCCCCATGGAAATCCATATGAAGAACGCACCCATTCTCATTTGGCCTGAATCCTCAGTCCGACACGATTCCCTTGAATTCGGGTCATCTTACAAACGCGCAAAAAGCACTGTCAAGGAAACGTCCAGACCTCCTGGCAAGCGCTCCTACGTTTGAAGTAATGGACAAACCCCTTTCATCTCCTCTACAATCCCCAGGATTTTGCGGAGTATCTCTCCCGCCGGATGTTTTCAATGTCTGGAGACAGCACGCGCGGAGCATGAGGCAACAGGCACTCAAGAGAAAGAGGGGCGCATGAGAAACAATTATTTGTTCACCTCGGAGTCAGTGACGGAAGGGCACCCGGACAAGATTGCCGATCAGATTTCTGATGGCATTCTGGACGCGATGATCGCCCAAGATAAGTATTCCCGTGTCGCCTGCGAAACGATCTTGACGACCGGAATCGCATTCGTCGCGGGAGAAATCTCGACCAAAGCCTACGTCGAAATTCCCGACATCATTCGCGACGTCATCAAGGATGTCGGTTATAACGACGCGTCCTGGGGCTTCGATTCTCACACCTGTTCGGTCTTGACCGCCATTCATCAACAATCCGGCGATATTGCCATGGGCGTCGACTCCGGGGGGGCGGGCGATCAAGGCCTGATGTTCGGCTATGCCACGAATGAAACCGACGAGTTGATGCCGATGCCGATCGTGCTCGCCCACCGGTTGACCCGACGCTTGGCTGAAGTACGGAAGAAGAAAATTCTCGGCTGGGTGCGCCCGGACGGTAAGTCCCAGGTCACCGTCGAATACAAGAACGGCAAACCGGTCCGCATCGACACCATCGTCGTCTCCACGCAGCACGGCCCCGACGTCACGAACAAGCAAATCGAGCGCGACATCATGGAGAAAGTCATCAAACCCGTGATGCCGAAGCACCTCTATGACCAGGCCAGCGTGAAGCACCACATCAACCCAACCGGCCGATTCGTCGTGGGTGGTCCGATGGGCGACACCGGGTTAACCGGCCGAAAGATCATCGT
>DASUMN010000107.1:0-13522 GCA_036277675.1 Nitrospira sp.
GCTGAAACTGCTTGGCCAGTTCGCCCGGCTTGAACACGCCTCGTTCGGTAATGATGCGAGTAATCAGCTCTGCCGGGGTCACATCAAAAGCCGGATTGTAAACGGCTACTCCATCGGGAGCGACAGGATGGCTCCCATGAATAGTTGTGACTTCCACAGGGTTCCGCTGTTCAATCGGGATATCTGCACCCGATGCGGTCTTCAAATCGATGGTTGAATAGGGTGCCGCCACATAAAACGGAATGTTGTGGGCTTTTGCCAAGACTGCGACCGAATAGGTACCGATCTTATTGGCGACATCCCCATTTGCCGCAATACGATCGGCTCCGACGATACAGAGATGGATTTTCCCCTGCCGCATGAGCGTCCCGGCCATATTATCCGTAATCAGGGTTACAGGGATGTGGTCCTGCATCAGTTCCCAGGCCGTTAGACGTGCCCCTTGTAAGACTGGCCGTGTTTCATCGGCAATAACCTGGATTTTTTTACCCTGTTCCCATGCCGCACGAATGACGCCCAATGCCGTTCCATAACCAGCCGTGGCCAGCGACCCCGCGTTACAGTGCGTCAAGACTGTCTGCCCATCTTCGATCAGCCCTGCACCATAACGGCCCATAGCCCGGCACAATGCCACATCTTCTTCAAGAATCTGTTGAGCTTCTACAATGAGGGCGTGCTTGATTGATCGGATTGACTGCCCTCTCAAGGATTCAAGCTTCCGCTTCATCCGCTCGATCGCCCAGAAGAGATTGACGGCAGTCGGCCTGGTAGCGGCCAGTTCATCGCCAATCGCAAAGACGGACCGAGCGAAGATCTCATAATCGGCTGCTTCGACTGCTTGTGCACCGAGGGCAACCCCCAATGCCGCCGTGACACCGATGGCCGGAGCGCCACGGACTTTCAACTGGCGGATCGCGTCCGCCACGTCCTGATACGTTCGACAGGTAAGAAATTCGACGGCACCGGGAAGCCGGCTTTGATCTAGCAGACGGATCTCATCATTCTTCCATTCAACGGTCGGTACCATGGAGGGATCTTCTAGCTTGAATGAGGGAGGAGTGCAAGCATTTCTTGGGGCGATCGTGCGCACCCCAATCAGCATCGCAGGTCAGACGAAGCGGTCGAGAAACTGCGCCCACACACGGCGCCAATTCTCCTGCTCGGAACGCCACAGGCGCCGTGAACTATCGACAGGCTGCGGGAGCAGATCGCGCGTGCGGGTTACGGCAATGTCAGACGTTGAGAGCCGTCCCGTCACCCAGATTGCTCCGTCCCGGTCCGTTCGAAGGACTGTTGCGCGCTCCTCCTCATACGCGTGAAGAACAGCCGGCACCGGGTGCCCATAGGAATTGCCTCGACCGACGGAGAACACCGCGTATTGCGGGTGGATCTCTCCGATCCACCCACGATCCAATGAGCTTTTCGCTCCGTGATGGGGAACTTTTACGACCGTTACGGGCCGACGCCCATCCTCGCCAAGCCGCCGCAAGCCGTCGATTTCAATATCGGCCGCAAAGAGAATGGCGTGTACCCCGCATTCTAATCGCGACACAATCGATTGGTTGTTCAGTGTAGTCCCATCAGCACGGGCCCCCCCTCGTTCAATCGGAACCGCTTCCCACGGACTCAGAATTCTCAGCCGGCAGGGACCAGGCTGCAACAGATCTCCTCCACGCACAGCAATCGCTTGCGGAACCCGTTTGCCATTCAGCGCAGCCGTCAGGTCGGTAGAAAATCGCTCTGACCGCTCGACTCCATTGCCCCAGTATCGTCCGACTGACATGTGGCGAAGAATCCAGATCAAGCCGCCAACATGATCCAGCTGTTGGTGGGTTCCTACTACATGATCGAGATGGCCGATTCCTCGGTTCCAAAGAAACGGCGCGACGACACCGCGCCCCATATCGAACCGCTCGTATCGAGCGCCTCCGTCGATCAACACCGTCTGGCCATCGGGCGATTCGATGACCGCGCTGTCTCCCTGCCCTACATCCAGAAATGTCACGCGCCAGCGATCACCATCGCCCCCGACACGAGGCGACCACACCCACCAGCATACAATGACCAGAATCAACGTGCCGGCGCCTCTGCGAACCCAGTGTGGAGAAACGCTGAGTCCTAACGCGACGAGACCGCAATAAAACAGCATGATCATTGGGAGAGATGGGGCGGCAATGTGCCACTCCCCACCTGGAATCCCGGCACACCAGCGGAGCGCCTGAACCATCCAGGTCAGAAGCAGTTCCAGCCCGTAGCCCATCGACAGATCTCCAGAACCAGTCAGCACTGTCCACAACGAAGCCAGGAGTCCCGCCGGAACCAAGATGAACCCCGTGAAAGGAATGGCGGCGAGGTTCGTCACCAGCCCCATCCATGGGACTTGATTGAAGTAGAGGGCGACAATGGGCAATGTGGCTAACGTGACCGCTCCACTCATCACCACCGCATCACGGCTATACGCCGCAACCGTAGAAACGATACTGCCTCCAGTTGAGGCAGTTTCACCGTTCCATTGCCGCAGCCAGTCTGCGGTTTGGATCATGGTGAAGACGGACAGAAAAGATAATTGAAACGAGATGTCGAAAACTGCTCGAGGGTCATGGGCGACAATGAGCAGGGCAGCAACGGCTATCGCATGGTGCATGCGACGCTCATACCCCAACCACAATGTCACTAATGCAAGGGTTATCATGGCCAGCGACCGCATGGTCGCCAGTTCAGCCCCGGCCAGCCACGCGTAGAAGGCCACCGCAGGCCACGTAATGAGAATCGCCACTCGCGACGGAGTGATCCTCCGAGACATCTCTAACAATATGACTGCCGGCAATCTGAGAACAGTCTGTTTCACGGACCAGAACATCACCAGGGCGACGAGCCCCAAATGTGACCCGGAGATCGACAACAGATGCACCGTGCCTGTCGTCATAAACCATTCTTCGAGTTCCTGTTGAATAAATCCTCGTTCCCCAATGATAATCCCAAGAAATATCCCAAGCGCTGGCTGCGACAAGGTATGGATCGCTGCCTCTTGAATCATAACTCTCCAGCGATCTATCCGATTCCAGACGGCCCAGCGCCATGTTTCTCTACCCGATTCTAAAACCACTACAGCGTCAGTCCCTGCCACTGTCGCAACAAAATCAACTCCCTGGCGCTCCAGATAGGTTGCGTAGTCGAATCCGCCGGGATTCAATGAGCCCCTTGGGCGATGGATTCTCGCTCGAAACGAAACACGATCCCCCTGGAGCAATATTTCATCAGGATCTCGCCATACCACGCGAACGAGACTTGACTCTGAAAGAGGCCCGTCCATTCTGAGGAGGATGGTTTGACGGCCTGGGCCATGCCGGACCGGGGATACGATACGCCCCGTGACCTCCGAATACGAACCGCGGATGGGATCTGAAAGAGCACGTTGCGGATGGGATGATGGCGTGGCCACACTCCAGTAGAGCACGCCTGCGAGAAGCGCTCCGTACAGGAAAAGCGCCTGTCGTGAATCGACGATATCAGCCCGTTCAAGCAGACTCAACCCAATGGCGAGAGCCGCTAACAGGCCGATCATGCTGATAGGGAAGAAAGAAATCTGTGAACTGCAGAAAAGACCGAGAAGAAAGGCGGTGGTAAGGGACGGCAGCATGAGCCCCATCAGGTGGAGCGAGAATACTTAGTCGAGATGAATCCGCACGATGCCTGCGAGCCGTTCGGCCACCCCTTGGATCACGGAGGCCTGCTCGCCCTCGACCATGATCCGCAAGAGAGGTTCCGTTCCGGAATAACGGACGAGCACGCGTCCGCATCCATTCAGACTTTGTTCGCTCTCTCGCATCGCCTTCGCAACATCAGGAATCGATTCCAAATCAGGCTTCCGCGTGACCTTCACGTTCAGTAAGACCTGAGGAACCGCAGACATCGCCTTGGCCAGCTCCGACAACGGCTGCTTCGTGCGCTTCATCAGCGACAATACCTGGAGGGCGGAAATGAGTCCGTCTCCCGTGGTGTTGTGATCGAGGAAAATGAAATGCCCGGATTGTTCCCCGCCGAAGTTATACCCTTCAGTTTGCATCCGTTCCAGTAGATACCGGTCTCCCACAGGCGTTCGGACCAGCTGGATACCGGCTTTCGCCATGGACAATTCCAGACCAAAGTTGCTCATCACCGTCCCAACCAGCGTCTGTTTCGCCAGAAGCCCATTGCGGTGCAGGTCAAGTCCCAGGGCCGCCATGATATGATCACCGTCGATAATCGTCCCCTGTTCGCAGACGAAGATGGCCCGGTCCGCGTCGCCGTCCAACGCAATTCCGATATCGGCCTGATGCCGGAGCACGGAATCTTGTAGTTGTTCGGGATGGACGGCCCCACAGCCGGCATTGATGTTCATACCGTCCGGCTTGTTGCCGATGACCTCGATCTTGGCCCCCAGCTCTCTGAGGATTGCCGGCGCGACTTTGTAGGCGGCACCGTTGGCGCAATCAATGACGAGCTTCATCCCTTGAAAATCAAGGTCCCGAGGCAGCGACCGTTTTGTGAACTCAATGTACCGGCCATCCGCATCGTCAATACGATAGGCCTTTCCGATCAGGTCCGCTGTCGGCCGTAGATGGCTGATTTCGTTCGACACGATCAACTGCTCGATCCGGGCCTCGACATCGTCGGGCAACTTAAATCCATCGCTCGAGAAAAACTTGATCCCATTGTCTTGGTATGGGTTGTGCGACGCTGAGATCACCACACCGGCGTCTGCTCGGAGGCTGCGCGTCAAGAATGCAATGGCCGGCGTCGGCATGGGCCCGACCAGCAGCACGTCGACACCCATCGAGCAAATTCCTGACGTCAAGGCGGACTCCAACATGTAGCCCGAAACACGCGTGTCCTTGCCAATGACGATCTGGTGCCGTCCGGCTCGCCGCATGAAGATATGTGCCGCAGCCCGTCCCAATTGCATCGCCATCTCGCTGGTCATCGGATCGAGATTGGCCACGCCGCGGATTCCGTCCGTTCCGAAGAGTTTACGCATCGTGCTCCTGATCAACCTGTGGCATAGCGGCTCTCATGGCCGCCGCGACTTTGACGACCTCCGCCATCATCGCCACATCATGAACCCGAAGAATCGCAGCTCCACGATCGACCGCAAGCGCGACCACCGCAGCCGTTCCCCATTCCCGGTGCTCGACAGACCGGTCAAGGAGCTGGCCGATGAACGCTTTTCGAGATGGGCCTACCAGCACAGGGCGACCCAGCTCTGTCAGGTCTGTGAGCCGATTCAGAAGTTCGAGATTATGTTTGAGCAGCTTACCAAAACCAATGCCTGGATCAAGGATGATGTTGGTTCTTGAAATACCCGCCGCTTCGGCTACTTGTATCCGCTCATGGAGAAATGCCACGACCTCATTCACCACGTCGCCATATTGCGGCGCGTGCTGCATAGTTTGAGGAATCCCTTGCATATGCATCAGCACGACTGCCGCGCCGGATCTGGCGACTATTGACGCCATCGCCGGATCCAATCGCAGCGCACTGACGTCGTTGATGATACAGGCGCCTGCGTCTAAAGCCGATTGCGCCACCGACGCCTTGGTCGTATCCACTGAAATCGGAACTGTCACTCGGCGGACTAGGCCGGTGATGACAGGAATCAGTCGTGCCAGTTCGTCCTCCTGGCTGACTGGGTTCGCGCCAGGTCTGGTTGATTCAGCTCCGATGTCCAGGATATCAGCCCCCTGTTCAACCAGCTCTATGGCATGAGCGATAGCCTGTTCGGGCAGCTTGTAGCGCCCTCCATCGTAGAACGAGTCCGGTGTGACATTCACAATGCCCATGACCAGCGGCCGGTCGCACCGAATTTCTCTACCCACAGCGAAAAACCGATCGTGACGAGCAACTATGTTCACCGCCGACCCATCCATTATGCTACTCGCCTTGACTGATTCCATGAAGACACACAGCCTCATGCCGTAGCAGCCACGGCTGGCAGAATAAGCCAATACACTCGGCCGATTGAAGTAAAAAACCTATGACGCAACGGTTCCCTTGCCCGTGGGAACCGTTGCGCACTGAAGTCATGTCAGACAGGGACTGTCTGAGAGGAGGACTGCATGAGAATGTGATCGATTTCCGGCGCGTCCAACACTTCTTTTTCGAGCAGAGCTTCAGCCAATGCCTTCAAGCTGGTCATCTGCTCGGTCAGGACCCGCTTCGCGCGCTCATAGTTCTCGGTAACAAACCGCTTGATCTCCAGATCGATCTCCAACGCCACTTGATCGCTGACATCCCGCTTGGCCGAAAAATCGCGCCCCAGGAAAACGGCATCCTCTTTCTGTCCGAACGTCAGGGGACCAAGCTTTTCACTCATACCCCATTCGCAGACCATTTTCCTCGCCAGATCGGTCGCGCGCTCCAAATCATTGCCTGCGCCGGTCGTGACGTGTTTGAATACCAGTTCCTCAGCCACCCGGCCTCCCATGAGAATCGCCAACGTATTGTATAAGAACTCTTTCGAGTAGTTATGCCGATCGTCGGTCGGCAGCTGCATGGTCAATCCCAATGCTCTGCCTCTTGGAATGATCGTCACCTTATGGACCGGATCGGTGCCCGGCAGCATCTTCGCCATCAAGGCATGGCCGGCTTCATGATAGGCCGTGATCCGCTTCTCTTCATCGGTGAGCATCATGCTCTTGCGCTCGGCACCCATCATGACCTTATCTTTTGCCATCTCAAAGTCGATGTTCTCGACTTCCTTTTTGTTTTGGCGAGCGGCCCACAGCGCCGCTTCATTCACGAGATTCTCAAGATCCGCACCGGAAAACCCTGGAGTCCCCCGGGCAATCTTGTCCAACTCCACATTCCCTGCAATGGGAACCTTTTTCGTATGGACTTTCAGAATTTCAGAACGGCCCTTGAGGTCCGGCCGATTCACGACAACCTGTCGATCAAAACGGCCCGGCCGCAGCAAAGCAGGATCAAGCACATCGGGACGGTTGGTGGCCGCGACCAAAATGACGCCTTCGGTCGTGTCAAATCCATCCATCTCAACCAACAATTGGTTGAGTGTTTGTTCCCGTTCATCATGTCCCCCACCCAACCCTGCGCCACGCAGGCGGCCGACTGCATCAATTTCATCAATGAAAATAATGCAGGGGGCATGCTTTTTCCCTTGTTCAAAGAGGTCGCGAACGCGTGAAGCCCCAACGCCCACAAACATCTCGACGAAATCCGATCCACTGATGCTGAAGAACGGCACACCGGCCTCGCCGGCGATCGCTTTAGCCAGGAGGGTCTTGCCAGTCCCAGGGGGGCCAACCACCAGCACACCTTTAGGAATACGCCCACCGAGCTTCTGGAACTTCCGCGGGTCTTTCAAGAATTCGATAATCTCAAGAACCTCTTCCTTTGCCTCATCAACGCCCGCAACATCGGAGAACGTGACTTTTTTCCGTTCTTCCGTGAGCATCCGCGCACGACTCTTGCCAAACGAGAGTGCCTTATTCCCGCCGATTTGCATCTGGCGCATGAGGAAAAACCAGAGGCCGAGGAACAGAATAAACGGTCCCCACGTGACAAGGAACGTAATGTACCAGGGACTTTCATCGGGCGGCTTCACTTCGATTTGAACGTCCTTTTCTCGAAGCATTTTCACCATATCCGGATAGTCCGCCGAGTACGTGCGGATACGGGTCTTGTCCTTTAAGACCCCGCTGATATGGTTGCCTTTGATGATGACTTTTTCGAAGTCGCCCTTGTCGAGTTTCGCCATGAAGTCGCTGAAAATGACTTCTTCTTCCGGTGCGTGGGTCGGGACGCTGAACAGATTAAACAGCAGAATCATGAACAAGCCGACCACGACCCAGAAAAGCAAGTTCTTGACCCTGGAATTCATCCAGATCTCCTTCTCGTGCTAACGTGAACCAACAGGAACAGCTTCCATAAAAATCGTGGTGATGTTAACACAGGCACGTTTAGGTTGACAACAATGGACCATTATCGTGCTCGGTCGATTACAACAGTCACTGGTTTATTCATCCTGAAGATCTTTCTGATCGAGCACCGCCAGATAGGGGAGATTTCGATATTTTTGCCGATAGTCGAGCCCATACCCCACGATATATTGGTTAGGCACCGTGAACCCGACATATTCGACATGCACGTTGACGACACGGCGTTCGTGCTTGGCTAAGAGCGCGCAAACATTGATGCTTCTCGGCTTTTTCTTCGCCAGAGTCTTCAGCAAATATTGCGCGGTCAACCCCGAATCCACGATATCCTCGACCAATAACACGTCTTTCCCCCTGATCTCCTCGGTCAGTTCGGTCACCACCTTGACCTTCCCGGAACTTTTGGTCCGTGATCCATAACTGCTCACCACCATGAAATCCACCCGTACCGGAATTCGAATCGCGCGCGCCAAATCGGCATAAAAGGCGTAGGCTCCTTTCAGCACACCCACGAGGACGAGATCGCTGCCGGCATAATCGGCACTGATCTGACGGCCCAGTTCGCGAATGCGGGCCCGCATCTGCTCCTGCGTCACGATCGGCTTTCCGAACATCCGTTCCATCCCGTTAACTCCCCTCCTCTGCCTGCACTGGATGCACCGCCAAAGTCAGATATCGTTTCGTGCCCGGCGTCACCGACCATCGTTCGTCTTGCCGATACCCGACGACCCAGACAATCCCCTCTGGAGCAACGACCAGGGGAATTCGTCTTCGGTCGGCACGGGATAATTTCACGTCCATAAAAAAATCCTGGAGCTTCTTCGATCGCCCCTTCATACCGAGCGGGCAGAATCGATCTCCCGCCTGCCAGGCCCGGACCACGAACGGTTGCGACATCCGGTCGGCATCGATCACAATACGGTCCTTGCCTGGGACCATTGTGTCAATCTGTTGCCGCGTCACCTCTTGTACCTGAATATACTGCCCTGTTCCAGCCCATGTCATGCCACCCGGTACGGTTAAGATGCGAGGGATCGGCTGGGGGGGAAGAGATCGTTGAGGAATTTTCGAGAGCACAAACCGCACGGAGTCTTTGTCCACAGCAACCGACCCGGACGGAATCGCGAACTGGGAGATGCCATTCTGTTTCGCGACGGCGCGGAGAACCAGCTCAACCGTGTCACGCCTCGGCGATCGGCACTGCGATTCCCCTCGGCGTAACAACTCTCTCACAATGCGCCGTTGTACAGCGACGGGGGTCTTTTGCAAGAACGACCGGCCGATGGCCCATCCACCTTCAGGAAGCGGGTGGATACAGGAATGGCTCAGAGCCTGGATATGCTCACTCAGATACCAGTCGTCGTCACGGCAGAGATCGGCAAGCTTACAGAGCGTCTCCACTGCAGACGGCACCAGCCGCTGCAAGACCGGGATCACCTCCTGCCTGATTCGATTCCGCAGATAGATCGGCTTGCCGTTGCTGGAGTCTTGTCGAAATGAAATTCCTTCGTCGGAGAGATAGGCAAGGAGCTCGACTCGTCTCGTCTCGTATAACGGCCTGATCACGAGATCATCCCGACAGGCGGGCATCCCGGAGAGGCCAGTCAGTCCCGCGCCCCGAAGCATCCAGAGCAGCACCGTCTCCGCTTGATCATTGGCCGTATGCCCGACCGCGATGCGATCCGCCCCGCACTGCTGCGCCATTTCATGCATGGCACGATATCGCAGGTCACGGGCCGCCGTTTGCAACGACAGGCCACGTGCGCGATTGCGAACCTCAAGCGGCATCGTTCGGAAAGGAATGTCCAATCGGCTGCACATCGCCTCCACAAAGGCTTGGTCGGCATCGGATTCGGCCCCACGCAGTCCATAATTGAAATGCACCGCCGTCAAGGTGAGCCGCCAAGACAGCTTCAGCCGATGCAACAGCCGCAACAAGGCGGTCGAGTCGGGCCCTCCCGACACCGCAACAAGGACATGCTGCCCACGCTCGAACAATCCGCGTGATCGGATCGTCTTCACCACCCGATGGAGCAGGCCAGGCCATGGCCGCCGACCGATCTTGCATGCCGCCAGCTGCACACCGGGGGTCATCGCTCACCCATCATTTCGTGGCCTTTTCTCAACATCGTTCGGGAGGACTCCACGTCGAGTGCAATTTGGCGACTCAAGGCATCAGCATCGGCAAACTGGATGTCGCCCCGGAGCAACTGAACAAACTCCACGGCAATCGACTGTCCATATAGATTCTGATCTTGGTCCAACAAATGCACTTCGAGCACCCGTTCGCCTGCATCGAACGTCGGCCTCGTTCCAATATACGACACGGAATCGTATCGCCGACGGTTCCAGACCGTCACCGTCGCATACACCCCATCGGGCGGAACGACGCGATCAGGGGACAACCAAAGATTGGCCGTGCGCCATCCGAGCTCCTGTCCTCTCTGAGCTCCGGGAGATACCTTTCCGGTGACGGCATACCGCCGCCCGAGTAGAAGCGCCGCCTGATTGACGTCACCGGCTTGAATGAGTTGCCGGATTCTTGTCGAACTCACGATGCCCCCATGAGCCTCCACCGGTGCGACCGGATGAACGGTGAAGCCGTACCTCCCTCCCAACGCGACAAGATCAGAAATGTTTCCCGCCCGCTTGTGCCCGAACGCAAAATGCTGTCCGACAAAAATCTCTTTAAGCTTAAGCGCCTGACACAACACCTGATCCACAAATGTCTCCGGCGGCAAGGCGGCAAAGGCCCGATCGAATTCCAAGAAGACCACCTCATCGATCCCTGCGTCGCGAAATCGGTCCAGTTTCTCTTCCGGACTGGTCAGGAACCGGAGATCGACCTGAGGCGCCAAGATCTTCACCGGATGCGGATCGAAGGTCACCGCCAACGCAGTACCCTGCGTTTTGCGCGCGGTATCGACCACCGTCCGTAAGAGGGCCCGATGCCCGATGTGGTGCCCGTCGAAATTACCGATTGTGGCGACAGGATAGGGCCGGACCGCCTCCCCCTGATATCCGCGAGTCACTTTCATGGATGGTCAATGCAGGAGTCGTGCAGCGTCTTTGGCGAAATAGGTGAGAATAATGTCGGCACCCGCCCGTTTGATCGCCAGCAGCGACTCCATCATCGCGCGCGACTCGTCGAGCCAACCGGCTGTGGCGGCGGCCTTGATCATGCTGTATTCCCCGCTGACTTGATAGGCGGCAACGGGTAACAACGTCCGCTGTCGAGCCGCAGCAATGATGTCCAAATAGGGCAACGCCGGCTTGACCATGACGATGTCGGCACCCTCCTCGATATCGAGATCGATCTCACGCAGCGCCTCTCGCCCGTTTGCCGGGTCCATCTGGTACGATCGCCGATCACCGAACTGAGGGCTGGAGTGCGCGGCGTCACGAAACGGCGCATAGAAACAGGAGGAAAACTTCGCCGCATAGGCCATGATCGGCAGATCGGGAAACCCGGCCTGATCCAACTCGCGTCGAATGGCGGCCACTCGGCCGTCCATCATATCTGACGGTGCGACCATATCAGCGCCGGCTTGAGCATGCGTGCGCGCCATGGTTCTCAGACAATCCAGTGTTTCGTCATTGAGAATTTTCCCGTCCTTGACGATCCCGCAATGCCCATGGCTGGTGTACTCATCGATACAGACATCGGTAACGACGATCAGTTCGGGGACATGGTCTTTGACGGCTTTGACCGCCCGCTGCACAATGCCGTTCGGGTCCAATCCGGCGCTGCCGCGCTCGTCCTTTTGCGCCGGAATGCCGAACAAGATGATGGCCGGTATCCCGAGTCCATGGATTTCGCCGGCCTCCTTGATCAGCAGATCGAGGGACAACCTGAACTGCCCCGGCATCGACACAATTTCCTCGCGCCGATCTTTCCCCTCGACGACGAAAAGCGGCGCGATAAAATCCGCCGGCGACAGCGTCGTTTCACGGACCATCCGCCGGAGCGACTCATGTTGCCGGAGCCGACGGAGTCGCTGAATCGGAAATGCCATATCGCCCTACTTCTTCCTTGGAAGATTCGTCAAGAACACGACAAGATCACGGACAGAAATGACCCCGACCAGTTTGCCGTCGCGGGTGACGCCAAGATGGCGCAGATGGGATCGGGCCATCAAATCATTGGCATCCAGCAATGTCTTACCCTCTTCAATCGTCACGATCGGCGCAGACATGATCTGCTCCACCGTCGTCTTGGTCGCCTCCAATCCGGCCGCCACCACCCGACGCATCATATCCGTGTCGGTCAAAATGCCGATGATCTCCCGACCGTTGGTGACGAATAAACTCCCAATCCCCTTATCGCGCATCACACGAGCGGCGGTCTGCGCATCCGTATCCCGTTGTACCGTCACGAACTTGTCTCGCGGAATCATGAATGACTTCACCGGAACCATGTCATCTCCCTCCTTCTACGGAACGTAGGTTATCTCCAGGCCGACGGCCTATTCTTGCTACCGACTCCCCGCCGCGACCTGTTCGCGGCTCCCATAATGCCGGACAATCGCGTCAACCAGGGCCGGAATCGTATTTTCTCCCGGCATGACCGAGACCGTCAAACCATATTCTTCGGCGGTTTTCGCCGTGATCGGCCCGATACAGGCTACCGCCGCGGATTGCACCAGCGGTCGAACCTGGTCCACACCACCGAGCATCTCAACAAAGTTCCTGACCGTAGATGAACTCGTAAACGTCACGGCATGGATCTGCCGATCAATCAGCTGCTGACGCCATCCTGCTGCTTCCACATCAGGGATGATGGTCCGGTAGACCGACACCACATCGACGTGGGCACCGCGGGCGCGAAGCTCGTCCGGCAACAATTCCCGCGCCACCTCCGCGCGAGGAATGAGGATACGCGCTGCGGCAACATCTTGCGCGCCTAGTGTCGCCAATACCCCCTCGGCCTGATAGTCAGCAGGCACAATATCGGCCCGCACGCCGAACGTTTCAAGCTCCTGCGCCGTGCGCGGTCCGATACAGCAGATCCGCTTCCCAGCCAAACAACGAGAGTCCATCCCATTCGTCACAAGCCTGGTCATGAATTTGGCCACGCCGTTCACACTGGTGAAGATCACCCATCCATATGTGTCGATCGCACGGATGGCCCGATCGACGGGAACCCAATCAACCGGAGAGACGATTTGGATGGTCGGCGCCTCAACCGGTTCAGCGCCGTACGAGGCCAACCGCTCCGCCAATTCCACCGCCTGTTCTTTCGCCCGCGTCATTAAGATGCGTTTCCCAAACAGCGGGCGTTGCTCGAACCAGTTCAGCTGAGGCCTGAGCCCCACCACATCACCCACGACAATCACTGTCGGCGGCTCCAAGTTGGCGGCGTCGGCTTTCTCAACAATATCGGCGAGCGTCCCGACCACCGTCTGCTGCGCGGCCCTGGTCCCCCAGCGAATGATCGCCGCCGGTGTGCCGGAGGGCCGCCCTTCCGCCGTCAAATTGGCGACGATGGACGGGAGATTTTTCATCCCCATGAGAAACACCAGCGTCCCATGGCTCGTGGCGAGCCTGGGCCATTCCACTCCAGTGGACGGTTTGTCCGGATCTTCGTGCCC
>DASUMN010000108.1:0-5526 GCA_036277675.1 Nitrospira sp.
GAGTGCCTTCGTCGTTTTGAGCTGCTCGCTCACCAGCCGGTCGATCTCGCTGCTGGTGGCATCAGTTGGAATGAGAGTCTTCGTGACCTTTGGCAGCCTCTGCACCGACGGCGGGTAATCGCACTCGTGCGATACACCGACGAGTTGATCGTCAAGCCCCAGGGCACACACAGTTTCCGTCGCACTCGGCAACAGCGACACGATCCTCATCACAGACTCCTCTTACCCGCATTATTCATGAACGCTTCAGGCTCTCTCGCCCACGAGCGGAAAGCCATACCCATAGAACTCATCGTCTCGCTTCCAGCCTAACTTCTCGTACAGCTTCCGAGCCGGATCGTTCGTGATCGCCGTTGCCAACTCCAGCCGAACGGCCCCAGCGGCACGAGCGGTTTCCGCAGCGGCATTCAATAGCAATGTGCCGACACCGCGTCGACGGGCGGCAGGCACGACAAACAAGTCGTGGAGAATAGCAATCGGTGCGGCAAGGATCGATGAAAAGGTGAGAAACAACTGCGCAAATCCGATCGCTGTCTTGTCATGATCTTCCGCGAGCAAGACGACAGATTCACCGCGAGCCAAGCGATCGTGCAAGAATTGTCGCGCGATGGTCAGATCAGACGGTTGTCCATAGAACTGTCGATAGGCATCAAAGAGCAGCACAAGCCGATCAAGATCCTCTACCGAAGCCCCGCGTACACTGAAGGTCATGGCTTGTCTCACGTACGTGCACGGGCCGCTCTCTCTTTTCCTCACGTCTCAGCGAGTGACGCCGACCAGCCTCCCCCTCCCCCATACAATGGGATGGGACGGCTCCTCTCTCCACTGCGCGCGTCGATCGAGGCCCTTCTTAGGGCGCGCGATCCGCGAGCACAGAGAGAGGACCGTCTCATCCCATCACCGCCGACCCATGATGATGAATCAACAACCACTCGTCGCCGATGCGCTCATAGAGATTCGTCGCCAGCACCTTCGCCTGCTGCGGTTCGTCGGATTGCTGCGTGGTCAGATTTTCCACGCAGAGCACCCAGGCAATATCCCCCGCCACCTGCACCATGACATCGGTGAGGTCGAATTTCATCGAGAACGTATTATTGAAGATCAGGACCCAGGAATCGCGGACGGCAGGCCATCCCGACCGAATCGTCCAGCCGGGATGGATGCAGGTGACATAGTCCTGATGCGCCCAGACCTCATCCATCTTGGCGATGTCGAGACTTTCAAACGCAGCATAGAATTTTCGGTTGGCTGCAGTGACTTCCTCGATGCGTTGTTGCAACACGGCGGTTCTCCCAGTCCAGGGAGCGCTATCATACTGTAGGCGAACCGAGTAGGGCGAGGAGAATTCTGACGGATAACAGTGAGCCGAGATGGACCGAGCGGGCAGGACGCCTGGCCACGCTGGCGAGAATGGGATTGACGCTCTATCTTCTCACGGCGTTGCGGCGACGACCTTGTCGAGGGAAGGCGTGTCTGTGCCCTCACTGAATCTCGGGAGGTGGTCCAATAGATCATGCAGCGTGGCCTCCACTCCCCCCACAATTTGGCGATACTCACGTTTCGTATGCCGCAGCGGAACCAGCCGCAGCCGCTGCCAGCCTCGAATCGAAAACGTCTTCGCCGGTTGGATATAGGGTGGCTCACACAACGCCACGATTTCCCTCCCCTGGTCGTCTTCGATAATGAATCCTTTGACGTACATAAGCTCTCCCCCTTTCTCCTGAGGTGCCTCTTCAGGCACCTTCAAAAGGCTCGGCATGGATCAAAGCGTCTCATTGGAGGTCCATGCGGCCGTCGGCCTTGTGGTAACGGCATCGTTTGTTGCACGGTTCGATTCTGTAAAATGACCGAGTCTACGACGTTCCCGCAGTTCATGCAGAGCCAGGACCGCTCTCGAATTTGTTCCTCCTGAGCGCTGTGATCGATACACCGTTGCGGCATCATTCGTCCCTTACAACGTTCACAGTTCATAGCAACTCCTTTCCAGCATGTACAGATGAGCCTCCCTGTCACCTCCGCCCAATTCTCTCCAGCGTCGTGTTCCATCCTCCGCCAGTACCCTTAAATCCATGGGAACAGCATGTCAGAAGCGACAGAAGAGACCCATCGGGGAAATCCTGAAGGACAGGGAGAAAGATCCCTGAGGAAGGTGGCCGAGTTCATGGAGGGAGCGTGGAATGAACGATGGAGCGGTTACGAATCGGGCTGGATCAACCCGACGCGCACCGCAAAGCGGACGAGCCCGGGTACATCGTGAATTTCGAGCCGCTCCATCAAGTGGGCCCGATGGGTTTCGACGGTCTTCACGCTCACGTTCAGGCGCTGCGCGATGTCTTTGGTGGTGTGGCCTTCCGCGATGAGCTGCAAGATTTCACGCTGGCGCATGCTGAGCTTGGCCAATGGACCGGTAGGACCATCGGACTTTTCCCGGTAGGCCTCGATCGCATACTTCGCCACCGCCGGGGTCAGGTAGGATTCGCCCCGGCTCACCGTCTTGATGGCCAACTCCAGCTCAGCCAACTCAGCCCCCTTCAACAGGTAACCCAACGCACCCGATTGCAGTGCCTGCTGGAGGTACTCTTCGTTGGCGTGCATCGACAGCAAAATGACGCGGGTGGCCGGAGATTCCTTGACGATCCGGGACGTCGCGTCCAATCCGTTCAATTCGGGCATCGCGATATCCATCAGCACCAGATCCGGGGCGTCGGTTTGCACGGCCTTGACGGCCTCCCAACCGTCTCCCACGGCCGAGATCACCTCGATGCCGTCGATCTTTTCCAACAGAGCCCGCATCCCGGCCCGAACCAATGCATGATCCTCGACAATCATCACTCGAAGGCGGTTCATCTGGACACCACCTCAGCCATATGACGCCGTTCGGCAGGATCAGGCTCCGAGAGTGGGAAGCGAAGCAGGATCGTCGTCCCGCGGCCCGGAGTCGAAGAAATCTCCAAGATGCCGCCCGCCAGCCTCACCCGCTCTTCCATGCCAAGCAACCCAATAGATTGCCCTTCCTGCGCTCGCTGCCGCGCGGACATGACATCGAAACCGACACCGTCGTCCTGAATAACCAACGTCACGTCCTCATCCTGCCGATGCAACGTCAGATCGATGGTCTTCGCCCTCGCATACTTCGCGACGTTGGTGAGCGCTTCCTGCGCAATCCGAAAACAGGCCACCTCGATCTGAACGGGCACCCGCCTGGCCATGCCCTCCACGGAGAGCGAGAGGGTCCACCCGTTCCGTTTCGCCTGGCGGTTCGCATACCATCGCAGTGCCGGCACCAAACCCAAATCATCAAGCACGGACGGCCGCAGGTCCAAAGCCAGTGTCCGTACTTGAGTCAGCAGATGGTCCACCAACTCAAGACTGTCGGTGAGCGCACCGGCATGTGACTGCCCGACTTCGCCATGCTGGACTTCCTGCAGGTCAATTTTCAGCGCGGTCAATAATTGTCCGATTTCATCGTGCAGATCGCGGGCCAGCCGGCTTCGTTCTTCTTCCTGCACCTGCATGAGCCGGCTGGACAGTTCCCGGAGGGAATGGTTGGCACCGCTTAATTCGACCGTGCGTTCCTGCACCTTGATTTCCAGACGCTCGTGGGCTTGTCGCAGGAGGGTCTGCGCGCGCTTCTGCTCGCTGATATCGCGAACGATTTCCGACACGCCGACGAACTGACCGGCCGCATCCCTGAGCGGAGATACAGTGACCGACACATCAATGCACCGGCCATCCTTGGTCAACCGCACGGCATCATAGGTATGAATGCTCTGTACACCCCGCACCGTGGAGAGCAACCACGTCTTGTCCTTTTGGCGATCCGGCGGGATCAGCGTCAGAATCGACCCGCCGATCATTTCGCTGGCGGTATACCCGAAAATCCCCTCTGCTCCCGCATTCCATGTGGTCACGAATCCGTCGGGGGTCACACTCAGAATGGCATCGCTGCTGCTCTCCACGATCGCCCCCAGTCTCCTGGTCGCATCGTCGAGCTTGGCGAGTTTTGCGCGCCATACCAGTCCGGCCGTGATCCAGAGAAGCGCGGCACCCACCATGCGGTTGAACACCGCGAGATCCGGCGCGCTGCTGGGAGCAGCCAGGATGAACCCCACTTGCAACAACACCGTGGCGACGGCCGCGACGATATAGGGAGCGCTCGGTCGTTCGATCCACAGGCACAGCAGTACGGCAAAGGCATACCCGACCCAGACCTCGTACCCGATTGGGATCACCGCGTCGACAATGACCGTCGTGGCCATGACCAGCGGAATCAGGATCTGGGCATAGTTACTGTTCATGACCGTCCGTGATCCGGCAAGACACGATGGTCTCTGATTCGAGGAGAGCTGGACGACCGCGACACTACCCCGTCCAGGGGGGCTATGATACTCCATTACAGGGGCCGGGATCGAGCCCCGAAAGGCAGGTGCTAGCCCTGGACCTCGGCTGTTTGCCGATTCACCACCCAGACACCGGCCAAGATGAGGCCGATACCGAGAAGTTCGGTGATGCCGACGGATTCGTGCAGAATCACCGCGGACAATCCGATGGCAGCGACCGGCGTGAGATTCCCCAGGACCGAGGCTCGCGACGGGCCGACCCCTTTCACGCCGAACAACCAGGCCTGCTGCGCCACCGCTGTGGCAAACACCACCAGATACCCGAGCGCCAGCCAATCGGACGTGGTGACCGACGCAACGCCCGCATCCATCATTTTTCGATCGGTCCAGAGCAGCGGGATTTGCAAGACCGTCGCGACCAACAGCGTCGTCCAGTTGACGGTCAGCGCCGACACCCGCTCCATGATGGTCCGGCTGCCGATACTGTACAGCGCCCAACTGACCACACCAAGGAACACGAGGGTGCCGCCGAGCAATGGTTGCTCGCCGGCAGCTTGAAATCCCGCGACCGACACCAATCCCACACCGGCAAATGAGAGCAGGGCGCCGAGCCATACCGCTCGCAACGGCACGTCGCGAATCAACATCGCCGAGAGCAGCGTCGTCACGACCGGGCTGGCCCCGATGATGACGCCACCCACGGCGCCGCTCACATAATTCAATCCCATGAGAATCAGTAGATGATTGCCCAAGACACCAAGGCCCAGCAGACCCAGCAAACGGGCATCGGGCCAGGTGATATGGAAAGCACCTCGTTCTTGCAACCACCAGGTCGCCAGGAGAATCACCAACCCGCCGATATCGCGTAGGACCGAGGCCTCCACGGCCGAAAACGACCCCAAGGCCATCTTCTGCGCCACGATCGAGCCGCCCCAGAGCACCGCCGCAAGCACGACGGATCCATAGGCGACTGTCGTGGAGGGTTGCGTCATGGGCATGGGACATACCGACGTTTCCATTTACCGTCAAGAACTATGTTTGAGATGGGGCCTACACTGGATCCCAGCAGCCATGACAGACCAGAATTTGGTAACATGGCCCGGCGAGCGCTACTATGAATCGTCAAAATTGGATCGGATCAATCATCCTCGTCGTGTTTGTTCTCGTACTGGGCATCGGCCTGGCC
>DASUMN010000109.1:0-3650 GCA_036277675.1 Nitrospira sp.
GGCCTCTACCGGCGCGCAGAACGATCTGATGAAAGCCACGGATATCGCCAAAAGCATGGTCAAGGCCTACGGGATGAGCGACAAATTGGGCACCATTACGCTGGAGCGGGAGCGGCAGCCGCAATTCTTGCAGATCCAGGTCGGGTCCGAGAAGGGCGATTATTCTGAAGAAACCGCGCGGGAAATCGATTGCGAGGTGCGGCGGATCATCGACGAGCAGTATGGGCGGGTCAGACAGCTGCTGGAGAAGCGACAAGCCGCATTGCAACAAGGCGCCAGGTTGTTGCTTGAGCGAGAGGTGATCACCGGACCTGAGCTGAAAGCCATTATGGAACAGGTGTGAACGACGCATGCTTGTGGAACAACAGGCCACCATTTCCGTGATCGGCACTGTCGTTCACTGTCGAGGGGCCTGGACCCTTTCAAACTTGGACGAGCTGGAGCGTGCCAGCGGAGAGCTTCGATATCCTGACGCCCGTGACGTGACATATGAGGCCGGGGAGGTGACCGCGATGGATACCGGCGGCGCCCTGGTGCTGCAACGGAGTATCAATCGTCTGCGCCGCGCCGGCCGAACCGTATCGCTCCGCGGGTTGAAACCGGAATTTGCCGAGCTGGTCCGGTTGATCGATAGCCGGTCATCCCTCAATCACGCGGCCGCGCTCAGGCGGGATGGCTGGCAAGAACGGCTGTCTCAGAATCTCCAGCGGCGACAAGAAGCCATTCTTCACGGGCTCGCGTTTATCGGGGAAACCACCGTTGCGTTCGGTCACTTGGTGATGCGGCCGGGGTCCATCCGCTGGAAGGCCTTGATGCGGGTGGTAGAACTGGACGGCGTGCGCGCCCTGCCGATCACGGGCCTGCTGACGTTCCTCGTCGGTGTCGTGATCGCCTATCAGGGCGCAGAACAGCTGCGCAAGTTCGGCACGAACATTTTTATTGTCGATCTGGTCGGGATTTCGCTGGTGCGCGAAATCGCTCCGCTGATCGTCGCGATTCTGATCGCCGGCCGGTCCGGGTCAGCCTACGCGGCGGAGATCGGCACGATGAAGGTGACGGAGGAATTGGATGCGGTCCGCACGCTCGGCATCTCGCCCATCAATCTGCTCGTGCTTCCGAGAGCGCTTGCCCTCGTCATCGCCCTCCCGCTGCTGACGGTCTATGCGGATGTGTTGGGAGTGTTCGGCGGCATGCTCATCGCCTCCAGCCAATTGAACGTGAGCTTTACCGAATTCGTGAGCCGGTTCGAAGAGGCTGTCGCGGTGCGACATTTTGTGATCGGCCTCGCCAAGGCGCCGTTCTTTGCTATGATCATCGCGTTGGTCGGCTGCTACCAAGGGTTTCAGATCCGGGGAGGCGTCGATGACGTGGGCCGGCATACGACGATCAGCGTCGTCCAGAGCATTTTCCTGGTCATCGTGTTCGACGCGATTTGCAGCATTCTGACCAACTGGTGGGACCTATAAGAAGGATGCACATGAAGGTGAAGGTCCAGGTTAAGGCTAAGGCTAAGGGAACTCCTAATGTCGCTCAGCCTTAACCGTAGCCTCAGCCTACGGGAGTGATACCTGATGCCGTCGGCGACTCAAGCCGGAACACCCGTGATCGAAGTCAGCCATGTCGTGACGAAGTTCGGACAGGCTGTTGTGCACCAGAACGTAAGTTTGACCATCCATCAGGGGGAAGTCTTCGCGATCGCCGGAGGAAACGGCTGCGGCAAGTCCACGCTGCTGCGGGAGATCATCGGCCTGTTGACGCCGTCGAGTGGAACGATCAGATTATTCGGGGTGGACAGCCGGCAACTGGAGCAGAGCGACGGCAGACCGATCCACCGCCGGTTCGGCGTGATGTTCCAACATGGCGCCCTCTTCAGCTCGCTCACACTGGCGGAAAACGTGGCCGTGCCGTTGCGCGAACATACGGACTTGAACCCGCGATTGATCCGGGAAATTGTGGACGTCAAGATCGCTATGGTCGGGCTGCCGCCGGACAGCGCCAGGAAATTTCCCAATGAACTCAGCGGCGGCATGCGGCGGCGGGCGGCGTTGGCCCGCGCGATTGTGATGGACCCCGAGCTGATCTTCCTGGATGAACCGACGGCCGGCCTGGACCCGATGATTGCGGCCGGATTCGACGAATTGGTGCTGTCCCTGAAAACGCTCTTGGGTCTGACGGTGGTGATGGTGACGCACGACCTCGATTCGCTCTGGCGCATCGCGACCCGTGTGGCCGTGCTGGGGAACGGCAAGGTGTTGGGAGTCGGTACCATGCCGGAACTGTCGCAGTCCACAGACCCGGTAATCCGTGAATACTTCCACGGTTTGCGGGGACGCGCGGCGCAGGAACAGGCGGCGTGGAACGGCAGGAGACGTGACGCGTGAAGAAAGAACTCCTTACTGCCAGCGATTTTCGAGATACGAGATACGCAAGAGGCTTCTGAGTGGAACCCAAGGTTAACTACGTTCTCGTCGGTGCCTTCGTCGCGATCCTCGGCGCGATGGTCTTGTTCGGCATATTGTGGCTGGGGAAGGCCGACTACCGGGGTATGTACGACCGCTACGAGGCGTATTCCCGAGAGTCGGTAGCGGGGCTGAGCGTAGATTCGACGGTCAAGTATCGCGGCGTCGATGTCGGACGGGTGAAGGACATCGCCTTGAGCCCTGACAATCCAGAGGAGGTCAAGTTGACACTGGATATTGCGCGAGGCACGCCGGTCAAGACCGATACCGTCGCTGTCCTCCAGACTCAAGGGCTGACCGGTCTGGCCACGATCAATCTCACCGGAGGGAGCAAGGACGCGGAGCCGCTTGTGGCTGGGGAAGGGCAGTACTATCCGGTCATCAAGACCGGCCCCTCCCCGTCGTTTTTCCGGTCCGATGAAGCCATCTCGCGGTTACTTTCCGATGAATCGCTCCCCCATCTATTGGCCAATCTGGACTCGCTGGCGAAAGGGGCTTCGGACACATTGGACGAGGAAAATCGCGCGGCGTTGAAACGAACGATTCGGGACTTGTCTGAGGTCGTGCATTCAGTCGCAGCACACAAGACTCAGATTGAGCAGAGCCTCAACGGCGCGGCGCGGAGTGCCGACAACCTCGTCAAGTTGACGGCGGAGTTGAATGAGGAAGTCCCGATCCTGTTGGCGAGGATCAACAAGAGCGCGACCGCCTTGAATTCGATGACGGAAGACCTGGCGCAGACAAGCAAGGCGGTGCGGTCAGTGGTGAATGACAACCGGCCTGAATTGGAACAGTTCTCGCGGCACACCTTGCCGGAGGCTGGCGCCTTGGTGGTCGAACTCAGGCAGCTGGCCGGTGCCTTGTCTCGTGTGGCGAGGGATTTGGAACGTGAGCCCAGTTCGCTCGTATTCGGGAAAACACCGCCACCGCGCGGGCCAGGGGAATGAGACGGAGAGGCGGGAGATGAAGAATTGGATGAGAGAGACGGTTTGTATATTGTTGGCGCTGACGGTGTCGGGCTGTCTCCCGACTCGCACGGAATCTTCGCCGACCCATACCTTTCGATTGAGCCTCGATTCGGAACGTACCGAGACTCGCCCGCCTGACGTCAACGGCCCCATTCTCCTCGTCAGCATGCCCTTGGCTGAGCCGGGGTATGAGACAACGAAGATGGTGTATCTCAAGCGGCCC